>JACCZJ010000418.1 GCA_013696065.1 Nocardioidaceae bacterium | reverse complement strand
CACGAGATCCGCCAACTCGTGCGGGGACTGGACCCGGCTGAGGACCTCATCAATCTCGCGAGTGAGCTGTCCGCCGACCTCATCGTGATCGGCCTGCGCAGGCGCTCGCCGGTAGGCAAACTCATCTTGGGGAGCAACGCGCAGCGGATCCTGCTCGACGCCCCGTGTCCCGTGCTGGCGGTCAAGGCATCGGAGTGACGCTGCAGATCGCGCAGGACGAGGCAGCTGACGAGGTCCTGTCGACCAACGCGTTTGCGCTGCTGTCGGGCATGCTGCTTGATCAGCAGTTCCCGATGGAGCGCGCATTCGCAGGTCCGGCAAAGATCCTCGACAGATTCGGAACACTCGACCCACTCGTCATCGCCGCCGCGCCACCCGATGAGTTCGCTGAAATTTGTGCGACGGCACCGGCGGTTCACCGGTTTCCGAGTGCGATGGCAACTCGCCTTCAAGATCTCGCCCGCCACATCACCGAGGTCTACTCGGGCAACACCGCGGCGCTGTGGCAGAGCGCCGAGTCGGGAACAGAGCTCATCGAACGTCTGCAGGCGCTGCCCGGCTTTGGTAAGCAGAAGGCCCAGATTTTCGTGGCCCTGCTCGGCAAGCAGCTTGACGTCCGACCGGTTGGGTGGCGAGAAGTCGCCGGCCATTATGGCGACGAGGGATCATTTCGCTCCGTAGCGGATGTGCGGGATGCTGCCTCGCTGAGCAAGGTGCGATCGTTCAAGCAGGAGCAGAAGGCGGCCAAGGTCACTTAGCGCAAGACGTAGACCGCCCTCGACTCGCGCGGTGATTTGAGCCAGGCTCTAAACGTGCCACAATGGGTCCAGCGGCGGCCTTGACATGACAGGCCTTTGTCGCGCCCAGATTCGTCTACGAGAGGTTGTTGTGTCCTCGAGCACGTCGCGCGCAGTCCCGGAGTCCTTGCTCCAACATCCGTCTGTACTCCAGCTGATCAGCGTAGGCCAACGTAATGGCCAGGTGTCGCCCAGTGACATTCGTGACACCTTCGAGGAGGCGCAGGTTTCTGCACCGCAGCGCAAGAAGTTGCTGAAGTACCTTGCCCAACAGGGAGTCATCGTGACGATAAGCGCCGAACCCTCGGTCGGGCGAGTGTCGGCGGCCGCGCCGAAGCGGGCGACGATCTCCGCCACGGCAACGAAGACTGCTGCTTCAAAAGCGGTATCCACCAAGACCGCCACCCCTAAGAGGCAGAGCTCGACGACCACGAAGTCTGCCGCGAGCAATGGCACAGCCGTCACTGACACCGCAGCGACGAAGAGCGCGCGCACTTCGAACATGAAATCCGCAGCGGCGAAGAAGACTTCAGCCAAGAACGCTGACGCACTCCACCAGCAGACTGACGATTCAGTGGACCTCGACGCGGCTCCGGCCAAGTCGGCACGCACGAGAACCTCGAAGAAGGCCGGCGCCGCTGCGGCCGTTGAAACCGCGCCTGCCGTCGACGACGCCGCGACAAAGCAAAAGCGCCTCGAAGACGTGGACGATGCCGTCTTCGAGCAAGACCTTGCCACCGATCCCACCCTGAAAGAGGACGAGAAAGAAGGCTTCGTCCTCTCCGAAGCCGACGAGGCCGACGAACCAGAGCAGACAGTCACTGTCGCCGGAGCCACAGCCGACCCGGTGAAGGACTACCTCAAGCAGATCGGCAAGGTGCCGCTGCTCAACGCCGAGCAGGAGGTCGAGCTCGCCAAGCGCATCGAGGCCGGACTCTTCTCAGAAGAGAAGCTGCACCGCGAGACCAAGGTCTCCGACAAGCTGCTCGACGAGCTGGGCTGGATCTCCGAGGACGGCCGCCGAGCCAAGAATCACCTGCTGGAGGCAAACCTGCGTCTGGTCGTCTCGTTGGCTAAGCGCTACACCGGGCGAGGCATGCTTTTCCTCGACCTCATTCAAGAGGGCAACCTGGGTCTGATCCGGGCGGTGGAGAAGTTCGACTACACCAAGGGCTACAAGTTCTCGACGTACGCGACCTGGTGGATCCGGCAGGCGATCACGCGTGCAATGGCCGACCAGGCCAGAACGATCCGCATCCCGGTCCACATGGTCGAAGTCATCAACAAGCTGGCCCGGGTGCAGCGCCAGATGCTGCAAGACCTCGGCCGTGAGCCGACACCTGAAGAGCTGGCCAAAGAGCTCGACATGACGCCGGAAAAGGTCGTGGAGGTGCAGAAGTACGGGCGGGAGCCAATTTCGCTGCATACGCCCTTGGGTGAAGACGGCGACTCGGAATTCGGTGACCTCATCGAGGACTCCGAAGCCATCGTGCCGGCTGACGCGGTCTCGTTCACTCTGTTGCAGGAGCAGCTTCACGCTGTGCTCGACACGCTTTCGGAGCGCGAGGCGGGTGTGGTCTCCATGCGCTTCGGCCTTACCGACGGTCAACCCAAGACGCTCGATGAGATCGGCAAGGTCTACGGCGTCACGCGCGAGCGGATCCGCCAGATCGAGTCCAAGACGATGTCCAAGCTCCGTCACCCGTCCAGATCACAGGTCCTACGCGACTACCTCGACTGAGGCTCTGGCTCCCGCGCGCCTCAAGCTTGGCTAAATTGCGACCTGGGAGCGTGATGCCATGACGAAGACGCAGTACTACACCGCGACCAGCATCGACGGCTTCATCGCTGACGAGGACAACTCGTTGGACTGGTTGTTCGCGGCCAGCTCCACCGACAAAGAGGACGACCGCTTCGCGACGTTCTTCGCCGGGGTCGGCGCGATGGCGATGGGGGCTACGACATACGAGTGGGTGCTTGAGCATGATCAACTCCTGGAGCATCCCACCAAGTGGCAGGACTACTACGGCGACACACCCTGTTGGGTGTTCACGCATCGCGCCCTACCCCCCATTCCAGGAGCCGCACTTACTTTCGTTCGCGGTGCTGTGGGACCCGTGCACGATAAAATGGTCCGGGCGTCCGGTGACAAGAACGTCTGGATCATCGGTGGAGGTGACCTGGTCGGGCAGTTCCTCGACCAAGAGTTGCTGGACGAAATTCACCTCGGGATGGCTCCCGTGATGCTCGGGGCGGGAGCGCCGCTGCTGCCCAGGCGACTGGAAGCTTCTGACCTCACGTTGCTGGGCGTCGAGCACGACCGCGGCTTCGTGTTCCTCACCTACGCTGTGGCCCTTGGGGAGAAGCACGAATCAGATGGCAGGTAAGGGCATCCCGCTTGCTCCTTCGGGCACCGCGAGTGCCCTTGTGGCGGGCCACAAGGTGGCTGCGCACGCCGGTGTTGCCAGCGCCTGAGATAGTCCACATCTCATGAATGAGTCGTCTGCGTCCGCACACATCTTGACCGCCGTCACAGCGACCATCGACGCCGACCGCGAGGCGGAACTCACGACAGGCTTCGGGAAACCAGTGGAGTACGCCACCAATCGGTCTAGTGGCTCCACATGATGGACAGGATCGCCCCGGCTCAATTACCGAAGAAGAACGACAGCGGTGAGCCAGGTGCCCGCAGCCAGCAGCGCACCGGCGAGCTCGATGAGGATCGACAAGCCAACCGCCCTCAGTGCGAGCTTGGTGGATGACCAGGCCGCTTGATGGGACCCGAGCCGTCGCCGTTCGGCGACATACGCTCCGCCGACGAAACCGACGAACAACCCGAGCACGGGGATGACGAAGAAACCGATGATGCCGGACAGCGCCGCCGCAAAGATAGTTGACCGCGGCACCCCATGCCCACGCATGCGGCGTCCAGGGAGGAAGTATTTGGCGACCTGTGTAATGGCGATGAAGGCAGCAGCAACGGCGAAGGTGACCCAGGCAGCGGCGGTGCCTAGCTCCAGCGCCCAGACCACAATGCCGGCCAACACCAACAGAGCGCCCGGTATGACCGGTACCAGCACCCCGCCAATGCCGATCACGATGACGATGCCGACCAGGGCGAGCCCTACATCGCTCATGACCAAGTCCACGGCTGAGTGCCGGAACGCGGCAGGTGTTCATCGGTCATTGCCAGCACAGAGTAATGGCGGCCACCCGGATGGGTGACCGCCACCGAAAGAGTAGGCGAGGCGGCTTGGGAGCCGCTGTCATTCGCTGCCAGGGTTAACGCTCCTCAGTTGTAGCGCTTTTGGGCGTACCGGTCAGGCGACCAGAATCGTCGTGGATGGATGAGGCGACGGCTTGCAGCTTGTCGGCGTGCTCGCGGGCGTGGTGAGCGCAAAAAAGCAACTCACCTCCACTGAGCAACTCAACGCGTACATAGGCCTGGGCACCGCAACGGTCACAACGGTCGAGCGCCGTGAACTGCGGGGTGAGTGCGACTGCTGTGGTCACGGGAGGCCTCTCTCTCAGATCCTCTTTGAATCAACGTCTTCAACAACATCACATCAGGGTGGGCCATTCCCAACGTCGCTTACCTCACATGATGAGACGAGGTCGTGGTACCTCTATGACGCATCGTCGTCCTTCAACCGTGCCATCCTTGGGACCTCTACTCAAATCGGGCGGGCGTGTCGCTCAGCCGCATGAGCGCGGCGTGGGAGCCGTTGGCGTGTCGGTGGGCCAAAGTAGGGTTCCCTGACAGCTGGAACTTATTGCGGTGGGGCCCGCCCCGTGGCCGCTTCGAATGAGGAGATCTGTGTCCGCTCGACCTGCCGCTGCCGACGCGACGTACAACGCTCGGCATTTGCTGGTGCTAGAG
>JACCZJ010000403.1 GCA_013696065.1 Nocardioidaceae bacterium | reverse complement strand
CGACGCGCATCACTACCCCCTGAGACGCGCTCACTGACGACGCGTATCACCATCCCCTGAGACGCGCTCACTGACGACGCGCAACACATTTCCCTGAGACGCGCTCGTCGGACGACTCGTACACCGGCGCAGCGCCGCGCTCACTGACGACGCGCACCCTCGCGCGCAACACCACGCTCCTGAGATGCGCTGGTGGTCGCCGCCACGCAAGATGAGGTGATGACGAACCGGCTGGCCGAAGCGACGAGCCCTTACCTCCAGCAGCACAAAGACAACCCTGTTCACTGGTGGGAGTGGTGCGCCGAGGCGTTCGATGAGGCCCGATCCCGCGACACACCTGTCTTTCTGTCGGTCGGGTATGCGGCGTGTCATTGGTGCCACGTGATGGCGCACGAGTCGTTCGAGGATGACGGCACTGCGGCATACCTCAACGAGCACTTCGTGTCGATCAAGGTCGACCGCGAGGAACGACCAGACATCGACGCGATCTACATGGAAGCCACCCAGGCCATGACAGGACAGGGTGGCTGGCCGATGACGTGCATCCTCACCTCAGACGGCGCACCTTTTTTCACCGGCACCTACTTCCCTTTGAAGGCACGACAAGGGATGCCGGGCTTTGGCCAAGTGCTGGAAGCTGTGGTCACGGCATGGCGGGAGCGGCGTGACGAGATCACCGGCATCAGTGCCGACGTGACCAAACACCTCCAGCGCTCGGTCTCCCTGCCACCCGCCACCGGTGACGACGTCGGCCAGGGGGCGGTCAAGCAGCTGGCACAGAGCTTCGACCCACGACACGCCGGGTTCGGTTCGGCGCCGAAGTTTCCGCCATCCATGGTGTGCGAGTTCCTGCTGCGCCGCGCCGCCCGCGTAGACGACCAAGAGGCGCTGCAGATGGTCGAGGCGACACTCGAGGCGATGGCGCGAGGCGGCATGTATGACCAGCTGGGCGGCGGCTTCGCCCGCTACAGCGTCGACGCCCGCTGGGACGTGCCGCACTTCGAGAAAATGCTCTACGACAACGCCCTGCTGCTGCGCGTCTATCTGCACTGGGCCCGGCAGACGGGCAGCGCACTGGCCGAGCGCGTAGTCCGCGAGACCGCAGACTTCATGATCCGTGAGCTCGGCACCGCCGAAGGCGGCTTCGCCTCAGCGCTCGACGCCGACTCCGATGGTGAAGAAGGCGTCTTCTACGTCTGGACACCGAGTGAGCTGACGGTCGTCCTCGGTGAGGAGGACGGCCGGTATGCCGCTGAGATCTTCGGGGTGAGGTCACCCGGGAACTTCGACCACGGCTCGTCAACGCTGCGGCTCGACACGGATCCGACCGACCTGGGGCGTCAACGCGATGTGGTTCACAGACTGATGGCTCACCGCGACACCCGGACCCGGCCAGCCCGTGACGACAAGATCGTCGCCGCCTGGAACGGGTTGGCCATCTCAGCTCTCGCGGAGGCGGGTGTCATCCTCGACGAGCCGCGATATCTCGACGCAGCCGGGGCGGCAGGGCAGCTCTTGCTCGACATACACCTCACGGACGACGGCAAGCTGCGCCGTGCCTCACGAGACGGAGCGGTCGGGGGGCCGGCTGGCGTACTCGATGACTACGCCTGCGTGGCTGAGGGGTTGCTCGTGCTCTACGGGGCGACCGGTGAGCGGCGATGGTTCGATCAGGCAATAGGGCTGGTGAGCCAGATCATCGAGCGCTTTCTCGATGGGCGAGGCGGCTTCTATGACACCGCTGATGACGCCGAGGCGCTGATCAAGCGGCCCCAAGACCCCGCCGACAACGCGTCGCCCTCGGGCCAAGGGATGACTGCTTGCGTCTTGGTCACGATGTTCGGGCTCACCGGAGATGACAGCTACCGCGAAGCGGCTGAGGCATTGCTCGGACAGTTGAGCGGGTTGGCTGAACGGGCCGCGCGATTCGCGGGACAGACGCTGTCGGCTGGAGAGGCGCTCCTCGACGGGCCACGCCAGGTGGCCGTCGTGGGTCCTGACCGGGACGAGGGTCGCCGTCACCTCGTCCAAGCGGCATACCGGCTCTCGCATCCGGGTGTGGTGATCGCGCAGGGTGCCGAGGGAGCCGACACCGAAGGCGACGATGCAGCGCCCTTGCTGCAGCACCGCACGATGATGGCCGATAAGTCGGCGGCATATGTCTGCCACCACTTCGTGTGCGACCTCCCCGTCACAGCTCCAGCGCAAGTTCGCTGACCCCGACACCTACGCTTGCCGCATGTCCATCGGCACCTCAGTGCTCCGCACCGAAGATCAGCACGTGATCACCGGCCGCACCTCCTGGGCATCCAACGTGCGCCCCTCCGGCACCGTGCACCCCTCATCGTGTTCGGCAGGCCACTCGCGCAGCGCGCACTAGCGGAGAGCGCTAAGCGTCGAGACACAATGACAGTGGGAGGCTTGACAACCTTTTGAGGGGGTCGCCTCGTTGTAGAGGCAGGAGATCAGAGACCAGAAAAGAGGCAGTCGAGTGAGTGAGGCCGTCGGTCTGCCAACCGAGGCTGAAACTCGCGCCACCCCTGCCCCGATCACCTTCGAGGAGTTCGTGGCTCTGCGCAGCGGCGACCTGTGGCGCAGCGCATATCTCCTGACCGGTGACGCCCAGAAGGCCG
>JACCZJ010000400.1 GCA_013696065.1 Nocardioidaceae bacterium | reverse complement strand
ACCCCAAACGACCGACCGTCACCAGCAACGGTCCTGGCCGCAGCCGACTTGCGGGTCCGCCGACGAGGTGGCGGCAAGAGTTGATAAGCCGTGATCTGTCGTTTGACGACTCAGCGATCCCGCCTGGCCATGGACGTTACGCGCATCAGCTCAGCGGCGTGTGTCACGCACGAGGAAGACGCCGGTCATGCCGCCATCGGCGTGGAACTGTACATGGCAGTGGTACATCCATTCGCCCGGCCCTACCCCCTCGCCAGCGATGACCTGGAAGCCGAACGAATCGGCTGGCCCCACCGTCTTGTTATCGAGTATCGGTATCTCAGAGTGGAAGGAGCTCAGGTTGCCTGTCCTGGTGTCGGCCCATCGATGCCCATGCAGATGGAATGTGTGGTGAGAGTTGCCGTGCCCGATCACCACAAATTCCACCCGCTCGCCGCGTCTGGCCACAAACGTCGGTGTGTCTGGCGCCATTCGACCGTTGATACTCATGTCCTGCATAACCACGACGAACGGCCGACGCGCTGGCAACAAATCTCCCTTTCGCCGCACGATCAGACCTGCATACAGCCCGGCCGCAATGCCCTCCGTGCCGTGTTCTCCCCCCATGCAGTGATCGTGGTAGTGCCAATAGCCGGCTGAACCAGGCCTGATTGTTCCCCCTTGCCGCCGGGCCGTCCTATGGGCACGCCACACATACCGCCGACGCTCACCTGGCGGAACACAGCCGTCGTTCATCGGTGTGCCATCGCTGTTCACGTCGTAGTCGACACCGTGAACATGGATGCTGACCCGCCGGTCGGTGGAATTGACTAGCGTCACCTCCAGTTGCTCACCCTCGTACATCTCCAAAGTCGGACCGGGAACGGAGGCTTTACCCGGGGCGAGGCCATATCCGTAGCCGTCGCCCACCGGCTCGGCGTACAACGTGACCCTGCGCACGGTGAACCTGCCGTCTGCAGCCGGGAGGTCGACGCCATCAGACTCTTCGCCTCTGGCTACCACGGGTCCCACCCCGGCAGCCAGCAAGCCTCCTACGGCGGCAGCAGGGGCAGTCCCGAGCAACAGCGATCTGCGGCTGACGCTCGAGTTGAGGCCTTCCCTGTCAGTCATGTCAGCCGACCGTTACCGAGACGGTCGGACTTGGCGCGGTACCGGCCAGCGAACCGTGCTTCACCTTGGACCGGAAAGCATGTATTCCCGCCTTATTCGCGACGTAGGAGACTGAGGTGGCTGTAGTGGTGGGCAGGGATGTCCAGCTGGTGCTACCCGGGACCTTGACCTGCGGTGCGTAGCTGTAGCCAGTCGGAGCCGGTGCAGATGCCACTTTGAGAGTGAAGGTGGTGCCGACCGGACCAGTCGTCGGAGTCACGCTGACACGCACCCTGACGTTCCCAGTCATGGGGTGGAAGTTGCAGTGATAGGCATAGGTGCCTGCGCCCGGCAAGGACTTAGAGGACGAACCTCCCGGAGCCAGAGTGTTATTCCAACCCACGGCGCCGGTGATGGTGCTGGTCGTCGTGTGTGAAAGCACACCGCGATTGGTCCACTTGACGAAGTCACCCTGAACGGCAGTCACTTTTGCGGGAGTGTATGCATATTCGATGGCATCGACTGTGCGTGTTGTTGCCACAGCAGCCTTCTCGGTGACATCAATTGTGCTTATTCTTGCTGCCTCAGCACCTGCTGTGCCCACGATGAGCAGAGCCAAACCGGATGCCAACACCATGAAGCGTCGGCTACGAGCAGCCATGGACATTTCCTTTCTGACAGAACGACATGGACGTCCCCGACACAAATGGCTTACTTAGGGGGTGTGGAAAAATATCGAGATCCAATGCAACTGGAAAGTATTCTGAGACCGATTCACCCGGCTACCGCTTAACAACTGGCACCTGCGCCAAGCTCCGGCCATAGGAGAGCCACGCATGCTGAGTCTAAGATCGATTGCCCTTGCTGTCGACATGCCAGGCGTCTCGTGATGCTTGCTAGCGCCGTCTCCGCGAGACCTGATAGAGCTACGCGCGGCAGTGCGTGCCGCCTTGTCCGCTGCCCGCATTCGGAATGCTGGTCAGATCCACCAACACCGCCGTCACGTCTCCATCGGCGTTCCTGACAATCTCGTCGATGAAACCAGTCGCGATCAGCGCCCGGAAGTCCGACTGGCGGAATGTGAGTGGTTCTGGGAAGGCGACCGTAAGAGTTGTCCCGGTCACCGAAATTATTTCGTAGGTGAAACCGGTCGGGGTCTGACCCGGAGGGTCGGCAACCGCGACATTGTCCCAGGCGGCGTCGGCCGCGCAATAGAGCGATTGGACCAGCGGGTGGATGGTGGCGGATGACGGCGAGGCGGGCAGAACGGTGGCGACGGCGATCAGCACCCCGGCGCTCAAGATCCTTCGCATCATGGTATGTCTCCTTTGAGGAACTCGGGTCCACGAACCGGTTGGGGCTCCGAGCGACTCCCACAGCGTGGAGGGACTTCCTCAAAGTAGCAGCAGCGGGGCGATTTGACCATACTTCTGACTATGATGAGTCAGCTTGCTAAGCAGACGGCGGGAACCCACCGCTGAGGCAGAGATCGCACGCGGCCAGGCCCAGCGGGCAATGACCTTCGCTGTTTGGACGACTTCCCAAGCGTGCTCGACTGCAACAGCACCACACATGACCTCCGGGCGGGGCGAGTCAGGCCCTCCCTGACCGCTCAGCTGGTAAAACCGCCAGAACCCGAAGTCTTGAATAGGCAGCACGTCCACATCGAGGAAGCCAGCGTCATGAGCGTAGTTCCGCAGCCTGTCTAGGCGCATCACCGTGCCGGTTGCGGCACTGGGCTGGTGTGCCATTCCGTCCGGCAGGCAGACCAGCAGGCTGAAGCCGTACATGAGCCGTTCGATCTCGTCACCCGGAGCGGTGAAGGACTCCGCTACGGCCTCGTCCATCACAATGACCGTGCCGGTGGCGACCAGCGCGCGTCTCGCGGCTGCCAGCACCTCGACGGGGCGCGGCATGTCGTGAACACACTCGAAGGCGAAGACCGCATCGTAAGCCGACTCGGGCATCTGCACAGCGTCTCCCGCGTGGAAGCGGATCCGGTCAGACATTCCCGACTGCCAGGCGTTGGAGCGGGCAAGTTCAATCGATGCAGCGTCGATGTCGAATCCGTCGATGGAGGCCTCTGGGTAGGCACGCGCCAGGGCGATGCTCGACCAGCCTGCCCCGCAGCCGATGTCGGCGATGCGGGCATGCGGCCGGCGCAACACCTGGTCCACAGACGTCACGCCGCGCAGCGCGTCCGGGAGCACTCGCTCATACCAGGGGCGGTTCATGTCGGCCTGAGACTCGCGGGCGTCCACGCCGTACTGCTTCCAGGAAACGCCACCACCATTTCGATAGGCCTCGAGCAGCGCTGGCAGCTGTCCGGCGGCGGCAGCGAACATGCGAGGCAGCGGAGCCAGAAAGGCGAGACTGTGCTCGTCCGTGAGAACCTCAGCCGTTGCCGTCGGCAGCGAGAAACGCCGGCTGGCAGCAGGGTAGCCCCCGCTAGCTACGGGGTCGTCCGGCGCGTCACTGTCGACGGTCAGCAGGCCGGTGACAGCCTGCTGCTCGAGCCACTCCCGCGCATAACGCGGGTGCGTACCGGTCCGCTCCGCGAGCTCGCCACACGTCGCTGGACCGTCGGTCAGCAGGCTGCGGTACCAACCGAGGCGGTCACCAAGGTAGATGGACAAGATGTCAGCTGCCCCGAGTGCGGCGCCAAGGAGCCGCTCCGCGAGGTTGTCAGCGCTGACAGGGACATTCGGTTGCTGCTCAACAGCGGTCATGAATCTCTCCCTCGGCGATGCTCGGTCCCGCGTCACGCGAACTTGAATTCCACCAGTGTCACCTCTTGCCCCATCACCGAACAAGAGCCAGTCGAGCACGAGTTGACATGCGACTCGTAGAGCAGCGGATTTGCGCCGAGCGATGGCCAGGATTTGCGCCTTCGACCTCTGGTTATGAGCGGCCGCAGGTCGGGCTGTTCTGACGCCAGGAGGGACGTCTGCGTTCCCCAGGAGGGACGTTTGAGGGACGTTGGGGGGACGTGTCAGATGGCATTCAAACGGCGGCGTCTGCTGTCGCTCCGCGTGGTCACGGGTCATTGACGAAGCGCGGCAGAGATCGCCGTTTCGGTCAGCTGAAGAAGGTCGACCGGCAGGGTTCCTGCCTGCCGGCGGCGCGCTCATGGCGACGCCGACACTGCCGTCGCGATCAGCGCCTAACCAGCCAAGGACGAATCTCGAAACGACGTACACAGACTTGACCTCGCGCCCAAGTGATCAGAAGCCGTTCGACGCGGCTGCCGGACGTACTGCACCTGCTTATCGAGGACTTACCGCGGTCAGGCCGGCAGCGTCGGCCGCCTGCTGCAGCTCGACGTCGTAGCCGACCATGGTGTCGGCGCCGATTCGCAGCGCCACCGCTAGAT
>JACCZJ010000358.1 GCA_013696065.1 Nocardioidaceae bacterium | reverse complement strand
GCCGCTACCACACCCTCGAGACTTGGCAGGTCCTTGTCGGTGACCTCCAGATCCCGCATCCGCCGCGCGCTCACCAGGACTCGAGACTCGACCGATGCCACGGTCTTGTTGTAGGCGCCCACCGCGCCAGTGAGGGACCGGCCGAGCATATCGAGGTGATTGCCGACTGTGCCGAGGCGCTCGTAGAGCTCCCGGCCGAGCTGGTGGACTTCGCGAGCGTTGTCCGCCAGCGCCTCCTGGGTCCAGGCGTAGGCCACGGTCTTGAGCATGGCGATGAGGGTGATTGGAGTGGCGAGCATGACCTGCTTGCTGGCGGCGTAGTCGAGCAGACCCGGGTCGGTCTCGAGTGCCTGCGAAAAGATTGCCTCAGCAGGCATGAACATCACCACGAACTCCGGTGACGGCGTGAACTGCCGCCAGTAGGCCTTCGCCGCGAGGGCTTCGACATGCTGACGGACCTGGCGCGCATGCCGCGCCAGTGACTCGTCACGCAGGTGGGGATCCGTGGCGTGGGTCGCGGACAGGAAAGCGTCGAGAGACACCTTGGAGTCGATCACGATGCTCTTGCCTCCCGTCATGCTCACCACGACGTCGGGACGCAGGAGCCCGTCGTCGGTGCGCCGTGAGACCTGCTCGTCAAAGGAGCAGCGCGCCAACATGCCAGCCAGCTCAAGGCTGCGTCTCAGCTGCATCTCACCCCAGTGGCCCCGAACCTGTGGCCGTCGCAACGCGTCGGCCAGCGCCTGGGTCTCACGGCGCAGCTCGGTGCCACTGAGATGAACCGATTCGACCTGCTGCTTGAGCTGCGACTGCCAGGAAGCGCCCTGTGTCTCGAGGCTGACGAGCCGCTGGCTGAGTCGGTCCAGGCTCTCGCGGACAGGCTCGACCACGCGCTCGGCCGCGTGCATGCGGGCGTCAGTCATCGCGAAGACCTGCTGGCTCGACTCGGTGACAGCCTGAGCAGACAGGGCGCGCAGCTCTTGGCGGAGATCGGCGCTGGAGCGGACCGACATACGCTGTCCGAGAAGCACGCCGAGGGCGAGCCCCAAGAACAACGTCACGGCGGCAAAGAAGATCGTGGTGCTGTCCATGCAACGACCATGTCAGGGACCACCGACAGAATCGAGCCGGACACCCGGCCTAACGCCTGAGCCCCCCACGGGTGCGCCGCGTGGTGAGCGAAGATGTCGCCATGACCGACTCTGAGACTGCTGGCGCGAGGTCACACCGACGACTCATCGAGCTGAGCCATCGCATCGAGGCTGGCATGATCACCCTGCCGGGCCTGCCCGGTCCCGAGATCACGGTGCATCTGTCCCGTGAGGCGTCGAAAGCGGCATACGCGCCGGGCACGACGTTCGAGATCGGGCGCATCTCGATGGTGGCGAACACGGGGACCTACCTCGACTCGCCACACCACCGTTTCGAGGACGGCGCGGATCTCGCTGGTATGCCGCTAGAGAGGCTGGCTGACCTGCCGACCGTGGTCGCCAAGCTCACTGAGCCAGGTCGACGCTGCATCGACGCCGGCGCCCTCGCGGCATACGACGTGACCGGCAAGGCCGTCTTGCTGCACACCGGCGACGACGAGCGATTCGGGACTCCCGACTACGTGGTCGATCCGGCCTACCTGGCTCGCGACGCGGCCGAGTGGCTCATCGACCGGGGCGCCGTGCTAGTTGGGATCGATGCGGCGAACATCGACGATATGGCTGACGGCGAGCGCCCTGCGCACACGCTGCTCCTGGCGGCAGGTATTCCGATCGTGGAGCACCTCACCGGCCTGGAACAGCTGCCCCGGACCGGCGCGAGGTTCACCGCGGCACCACCGCGAGTTGTCGGCTTCGGCACCTTCCCGGTCCGCGCCTAAGCCTCGGTGCCGAGCTGATGTCTTGCGGAGGATGTGCACGCCCCAGTCCGCCCGCTCGCTACTAGTCTGCGGCTGTGAAGGGGACCGGCGACGCCGTGGCGTTTGAAACCGAGCGGTGCGTGATGCGGAGTTGGCGCCAGAGCGACGTCGCGCGGTTGTTCGACATCTACAGCCGCTGGGAGGTCGCCCAATGGCTGGGCAGCGATCCGCAGGTGATGGCAACTCAGTCCCAGGCCGAACAGCTGGTCGAGCGCTGGAATGAACTGAACGGCGCAGACGGGTTCGCCGGCAGATGGGCGGTCGAGCGCAAGGCAGACGGCGTGGTGGCTGGGACGGTGATTTTGATCCCGCTGCCCGACGGGGACGGCGAGTTCGAGGTCGGCTGGCACTTCCACCCCGACTCGTGGGGACAAGGGCTGGCAACCGAGTCGGCCCGCGCAGCGCTGACGTGGGGTTTCCAAGGGGGCCTCGCTGAGGTGTTTGCCGTCGTACGCCCAGGCAACGACCGCTCGATGGCGGTGTGCCGCCGCCTCGGCATGACTGAGCTCGGTCTCACCTCGAAGTACTACTCACGCGAGCTTGAGCTGTTCCGCTGCACGGCTCCTCCGTCAGTCGGGGATGCTGACTAGCCGGCAGGCATTGATCTCGCTCGGTTTCTGGGGATGCGCCGCAACGCCGTACTCTTGTCGCCCGTGGCACTCACCATCGGAATCGTCGGACTCCCCAACGCCGGCAAGTCGACGCTGTTCAACGCGTTGACCAAGAACAACGTCCTCGCGGCCAACTACCCGTTCGCCACGATCGAGCCAAACGTCGGTGTGGTGGGAGTGCCCGATCCACGGCTCGGGACGTTGGCTGGGATCTTTGGCAGCGCCAAGGTGCTGCCTGCGACCGTCCAGTTCGTCGACATCGCCGGGATCGTGCGTGGCGCCTCAGAGGGGGAGGGGCTGGGCAACAAGTTCCTCTCGCATATTCGGGAGGCGGCGGCGATCTGTCAGGTGACGCGCGTCTTCCGAGACGACGACGTCACCCACGTGGAGGGGAAGGTTTCTCCGGCAGATGACATCTCCACCATCCAAACCGAGCTGATTCTCGCGGACCTGCAGACTGTCGAGAAAGCCTTGCCCCGCTTGGAAAAAGAGGCTCGACTCAAGAAGGAGAGCGCCGCTGTCCTCGAGACGGTGCGCGAGGCCAAGGACGCCCTCGAACGCGGCATCCCCATCACCGCCACGTCGATCGACGACTCGCTGTTGCGTGAGCTGATGCTCATGACGGCCAAGCCCTTCATCTACGTCTTCAACTGCGACGCCGACGAGCTGGGCGACGAGGAGCTGAAGCAGCAGATGCGGGAGCTGGTCGCGCCAGCCGAGGCTATCTTCTTGGACGCGAAGTTCGAGTCCGAGCTGGTCGAGCTGGGCGACGACGACGAGGCGCGGGCCATGCTGGAGGAAATGGGGGTCGAGGAGCCGGGCCTCGACGTCTTAGCAAGGGTGGGCTTCGAGACGCTGGGGCTGCAGACCTACCTGACAGCCGGGCCAAAGGAGGCCAGGGCGTGGACGATCCGTCAAGGCGCCACCGCGCCTGAGGCGGCGGGCGTCATACACACCGACTTTCAGCGGGGCTTCATCAAGGCTGAGATCGTCTCGTACGACGATCTGGTCGCCGCCGGAGCGACGGCGACGGCCAAGTCAGCCGGCAAGGTCCGCATCGAGGGCAAGGACTACGTCATGGCCGACGGCGACGTCGTCGAGTTCCGCTTCAACGTCTGAAACGACCTAAACCTGCAAGTCAGCCGCCGCCCGTGGCTGTCCGGTGGCCCGGTTTTGGCCCGCGCTTTCTTACCG
>JACCZJ010000317.1 GCA_013696065.1 Nocardioidaceae bacterium | reverse complement strand
CCGTCCTGCTCGCCCGTGCGGCCGAGAGCGGCGCACCGGTCGGGGTCGCGGTGATGCGACTGCAGCCTTCGGTGTGGAGCCCAGCACTGGAGGCGTACCTCGCCGAGCTGTACGTCAAACCGAGCCGGCGGGGCCAGGGGTACGGCCGGGAGCTGATCACCGAGGCCATCCGCGTGGCACGGGCGCGGGGTGCCGACTACGCCTTCCTCGTCACCAGCGAGGACGACCGGCTTGCGCAACGCCTCTATCAGGCGGCTGGGTTCCGGCGGACCGAGGGCGAAGGGGGTCCGCTCATGCTGGCCTACGAGCGTGAGCTGTAGGGGCTCCCGCAGGACGTTCGAGAGGTGGCCTCAACCCGCCCAGACGGGCGCGACCTCCTTGCGGTAGCGACGACCGAACATGCCGGCGAGTACCGCGATCACCGGGCCAGGCACGGTGGCGCGCAACGCGGCCATCTCCTCCGTCGTAGCGCCGTCCTGCAGCCAGGCGAAGAAGACCCCAGCTTTAGCCGGCCCCGACCGGCGGCTGAAGTTCCTCGCCATCTCCTTCATTGCCGGGTGAACCTCATGCTCGGCCAGCGCCGACTCCGTTACCTGCTCCTCGTGGTCGAGGTGCGTCACCGTGGTCGTCTGCAGCTTCTCCATCAATGCGGCCGCGGCGTCCGCATCCGTCTCACTGGCCGAGTCGCTGAGCTTGTTCATCGCGGCCCGGGCGGTCGCCAAATCGGCGGCCATCGCCTCATGCTCGGTGTCGAAGGAGTCGATGGCCGGTCCGGCGATTCCGATCGCCTTCAATGCCGGCCATGCGACCTCGTGCTCACCCTCGTGATGGTCGGTGAGTTGAGCGTCGAAGTTCACCCACGCCCGATGCAGGGCGGCGGCCCGCTCGCGGTCCCCGTCGGAGAACGCATCGAGTGCCTCGCGGAAGCGGTCGAGGTCGCGGCGGACGGCGCGGTGGATCAGCTTGTTCATGCTCATGGTCGGGGTCGAAGTCGCCATCGGCCCACGGTAAGTGACGAGGGGCTACGTGTGAAGGCATCCACCGCCACGAGGACGGTCGATCAACCCAGGCACAGAACACTCCGCCCGCGTCAGGGCATGGCCTGGTGACTTGAGCAAGCTCAGTGGTGGCCGACTGGCGTGGTGCCGAACATGAGGACACGGCGCTCGACGTCATACGCCACGTCGCTGCCATGAGCCAGCAGCCCGCGAAGCACCTCAGCATCCTCGGCGCTGACCGTCATGACCTCTTCCCAAGCACCCTGATCGAGGACCAGCTGCAAGGTGATGACGCCGGCTTGGCCTGGCTCCTGCGCGGTCCAGGAGAACTGGTAGTGGCTCAGGTGCCGAACCTTGATGCTGTCGTCGGTGACCGGCTGGGGGACCTCGGTGGTACGCGGCTTGGCAGGCATGACTCTTCTCCAGACTGTTCTCGCGCATCCAGAACCGGGCACGCTGCGGCGCTCGCAGTATTGCACCGGCCCACGTCATCTGCCCATCGAGGCGAGGCCTTGCCGCGACCACCCCAGGGCGCGTAGTGACCACATGGATGGTTTCTGAGTCCGGATGAACCTCCTTGCCGCAGTTCGGCGCGACAGGGCTGCATAGATTCGTGGTCCGCACGGGTCGTTCGACGGTGGTTTGATCCCTTGGAGTAGGCACCCGGGATGGGCTGGAGGCAAGGAGCGGCGCCATGGCCGCAGAGCAACAAGACCTGGTACAGCACATCGCGGAGCTGGTCGACCGAGCGAAGATCAGCATGTTCACCAAGTCGGGGACTCCGGCAAAGCTGGTCAGCCGCCCGATAGCTCTGCAAGAAGTCGAGTTCGACGGAGACCTGTGGTTCTTCACGTACGACGACTCCCACAGGCACGCCACATCGGTCGGGACGGCTCGGTCAATGTGGCGTTCTCGAACGACAAGAACAGCGAGTGGACTTCGCTGTCGGGGACGGCTGAGGTCGTGCACGACCGGGCCAAGGCTGAGGAGCTGTGGTCGCCTCTGCTGAAGACGTGGTTCGAGGATGGCCTGGACACACCGGGACTGGCGCTGATCAAGGTTCATGTCAACAGTGCGGAGTACTGGGAGAGCTCGGATGGTCGGGGCAGTCGCCGCGGCAGTCACCGGTGACCAGGACAAGTTCCCCGCCACCAACAAGGCCGACACGCTTTAGGACCGCACCCGCCGAGTTACCCACCGCCCGGGCTTGGAAGGTGGCGGCCCGGCGGGCAGCCCGCTTCGCCGATTCGCAGGGCGATTCGGTCCAGGGGACCGCGATGGTCTACGCGCCCGGCACCCACTTCGTCCATGCCCTCAACGCCGCGACCGGCGCCCAGCTGTGGAAGCACTCGATCGGACCGAATACCGCGGCCGGCGAGGCGCTCTACTCCACTGGGGATCGCCGACGTCGACGCGGGCCATGTCTTCGAGGGGCTCGGAGCCAACTGCGACAGCATGAAGGTCCGCGGCGGTGTCGTGTCGCTCAACCAGCACACCGGAGCGGTCCAGCACGCCTGGTACGACGCGCCGACCGGCACGGGCGGCGCGACCATTTGGAGCAGCCAGGCGGCCGACGGTACCAAGGTCTGGGTGACGACCGGCAGCCCCGACCCGACCGGCACCTCAATCTACGACGCCTACTCAATCGTCCGACTGAGCGAGAGCACGCTAGCCAAGCAAGACCAGTGGACGGCGCCCAACTCGCTCACGTACGACCTCGACTTCGGGAGGCTCCCCCACCCTCTTCAACTAAGCCAACCGGTGACGTTGCGCCGCCAGGGCGCCGGCGCGGAGGTAGGCGCGTTCTAGCCGATCCGCGACGTCTTTGACTGCGAACAAGCGCAGCGCACGTTGCCGGGCTGCCACCGACTCGCGTTCGAGCAAGCCGGGCGAGTCGAGGCGTTGTCTGCAGGCCGCCAGAAGGGCGTCCATGTCTCCCTGAGGGACCACCGCTCCCGCCGGATGCTCGGGACCGTCCACGATCACTTCTCTGGCCCCGTTCACGGTGCAGCTGACGACTGGGACCCCGCACGCCAGAGACTCAGCCGCCGCCACTCCCAGGGCTTCGTAACGAGAAGGTTGGATCAACACGTCCGCCGACCAGAGCCATGGTCTGGCGTCGGCCTGGTGACCAACCGCCTTGATGGTGCTGCCCCACTGCCGGGGTGCGATCTTCCGTAGGTACTCCACGCCCTGTCGGCGCAGATACGGACCCTCAGCCCCTCCGACAAGGACCAGAACAGCATTGTCCAGGGGTGCCTGCTCCCACGCTGCGAGCAAGCGGTCCTGACCCTTTTGCCAGCACAGGCTCGCGAGACAGAGTACGACCCGTCGCTCGTCGAGCCCCAGAGTTCGTCGGTTGGCGGCGCGTTGTCCCGCAGTGACGGGTGAGAACGTCTCGGTACAGATCGGGACCCCCACGATGGCTGCAGCGGCATCGACGCCGTACCGCTGGCCTTCGAGCATCTCGTCGTAGCAGTTGCTGACGACGAGGTCGGTTCGCCGGCCCGCGAACCGCTCCCAGTGCGCAAGCATCTCGAGCGATGGTCGACGTCTGGCGGCGTCGAAGTTCCAAGCGTGGGGCTGATAGACGATGGCCGCTCGTTCTCGTAGTCGCGCCAGCGGTACCCGACCGAAGAGGCCGGCGAAGAAGGAGTGGAGGTGCACAACGTCGGGTCGCACCTGTGCGCAGGTCGCGTTCAGCTGTGCCATTGCGGTGAGGAACTTTGCAGGGTTCTTGCGGTGCACGTCCCACCGGTGGTACTCGCCCACCACCAGCCCGTGCGTGGTCGGCGCCAGTAGATGCGGGTCGTCGCCACGGCGGACCTGCTCGGTCACGAAGGCGCGGAGCAAGGTGGACACGCCGCCGATCGAGACCTCGGACACGTGGAGGACGCGTAGCGACACGGCGCTAGAGGAACTGTCGTGCGACGACGAACGCCTCGGCGTGGCTCACACCGATCTCCGCCCCACGCACCTGCAGTCGCCGCTCCAGATCCGCAACCGCGCGGCCCGGTGCGGACTCCGTCGAGTAGCACGCCATCGCCTCGAGCTTGCGTTCGACCTGGCCGCGCTCCAGCTTGACGTACATCTGCGGTGAGAAGGATGGGGCGAATGCCTGGTCGGTGGAGGTCGGAACTTCGAATGCGTAGACGTTCCGGCGGCGGCGAAAGGGCCGCGTGGCGATCTCGACGGCTCGAGCGACGCCACGGTGCACCTGGTGCACGTCACCAGGCCAGTGGGTCAGCACGGTCTCAGCCCATTCGACGTGCGGCAGTATGACGTCGTGCAGTTCCCTGACCTCAAGGTCGACCGAGCGTTCCTCCAGCATCGGCGCCGGGACGACGGGTTCTACGCCCAGGACCGCACATGCTGAATCGAAATCCTGCAGGATCGCTTCCCAGTGTGCGACGCCGCGGGGATCACTTCGACGCAAGGCGAGCACGACCCGGACCGGATGGCCCTCCTCGACCAGTCGAGCCAAAGTCCCCCCGCAGCCGAGGACCTCGTCGTCGGGATGCGCAATGACGACGGCAACCCTCACATCCACCTCCGGGCCGTTACGATGTCGACTTTGCGAATGCCGGCAGAGTGTGGGCTTTGTGGCACCGTCGACGGTCATAGAACCTACACCGAGGCTCGCGCCGGTAGCACGGCCGAGGCTGTCTCGCTACCAGGCGTAGGCTTCCGGCGCCTGGCCACCGGGTCCGGGAAAGAGACTGTCGATGCGGTCCCGCGTGTCACGGTCCAGCGCCAGCTCGAGCGAGCGCACTGCGCTGGAGAGTTGGTCGACGGTCCGGGGGCCGACGATGGGGGCTGTCACCCCATCTCGGCCCAACAGCCACGCCAAGGCGACCCGGCCCGGCTCCTCACCGATATCCCTACACAAAGCCTCCCACGCGTCGATCTGGTCGTGGTGCTGCTCGACATACTGACGGGGCCGACCCTGTGTCGAGCGACCCGGACCATGCTTGTGGAGAGCGCCGCCCAAGACGCCACCGTGCAGTGGGCTATACGCAATGACCCCCACCCCGTAGGCCCTGCACGCGGGCAACAGCTCCAGCTCGATGCTGCGTTCGCACACGTTGTAGAGCGATTGTTCGCTTACGAGTCCTAGGAAGTGACGTGCCCGAGCGGTCTCGTTGGCTTGGGCAATGTTCCACCCGGCGAAGTTCGAGCTGCCGACGTACAGCACCTTGCCATTGGTCACGAGGCGCTCCATCGCCTGCCAAATCTCGTCCCAGGGAACTGACCTGTCGATATGGTGCATCTGGTAAACGTCGATGTGGTCGGTCTTGAGGCGTCTGAGCGAGGCATCGCAGGCCCGAACGATGTTGCGGGCAGACAGCCCCTTGTCGTTGGGAGCGTCACCCGTTGGGTTGTACAGCTTGGTGGCAAGGACGGTCCACGCCCGTCGCTCTGGAGCGCCTGAGAACCAAGCACCGATGATCTCCTCAGTGCGGCCTCGGTGCTCCTGGCCGCCGTACACATTCGCGGTGTCCACGAAGTTGATGCCGGCTTCACGAGCGACATCAAGGATCCGATGCGCTTCAGGCTCTTCGGTCACGCGACCGAAGTTCATGGTGCCCAGGGCGAGGCGGGACACGGTGAGGCCGCTGCGGCCGAGGCTGACGTAGTCCACTTCGGTCAGCCTCCACTCCCCGAGTCTTGGTGGAGGGGGAAGACTTGGACGGTTATGGACGTCAACCTAGCTGCCGGGCGTTCGATGGCGCCAGCCCTGGGCGTCGTCTTACGATGAGGCCAGAGGGCCCTGAAGGAGGCGACAGGTGGCACAGTCGTCGGTTCACGGGCGGGGTCCGGATCTGGCCATTGTGGGGTCGGCGCGCAGCGGGACGACCTTCCTGGCAGCTCAACTGGCAGAACATCCGAGCATCGACGCGGGGGCTGTGAAGGAACCCAACTTCTTCAGCCGAGAGTACGGCCGGGGTCATGAGTGGTACGAAAGCCTGTATGAGCCTCGACGGGAAGGGGTGTACCGACTCGACGCGAGCACGTCCACAACCTTCCCCCAGTTTCCCGAGGCATTGAGTCGCCTCGCCGCGGCCGCGCCCGATGCGTTTGTGGTCTATGTGGTCCGCCCCCCCGTCTCCAGGGCCCTCTCGCACTATCTGTACCTGTTGCACTACTTCCACAACGAATCCGCCGAGACGTTCGGAGCCGCGCTTGAAAACAACGCGGTCTATCTTGGCGCGAGCGATTACCGACGCTGGCTGGATGCCATCTCCCAGGTCTTTCCCAAAGAACAGACAGTCGTCGTCCCGTTCTGCATCCTCACAGAAGATCAACGTGCCGTTACTCGCGTTGTGTACGACGGCTTGGCTATCCCCGATTGGGAGCCGTCAGCGGCGGCGCACTCCCACAAGAATGAGGTGGTCAGCTTCCGAAGGAGTGCATATCGCAGCGCATACCACCGCCTGCGTCGCGGCAGGCTCTACCCATGGGCTCGTCGGCGATTGGGCATGCAGCGGATGAGGAGGCTGCGGGCCCTCGTCACCACGGACACACCCCTGGCGACGCTTACAGAAGCTCTCGCCAGTTGTGACGACTACCAGCTCCAGGCGCTCGAGAGCCTGCACTGCGAGGGGCGCGCCGCTGTCAGCGCCTCCCTCCGCGAGCAGGACGCTCGTACCGGTCTGTCGTGGTCGCCGATGTGGGAGGCATCGATCACACCGGATCCGCGGTTGCAACGTGGGAGTGGGCCGCCGGGTGTGTAGCTCTCGTGCAGCGCCATGAAGAGAGACGGCGACCCGGCACGATCCCTCGGCGCGGAGGCGGGACCGCCCGGCGGGCGGTTCGTCCGGCTGCACATTGGTGCCGCGGCTTCATGGGTGATCTTTTGGTACGCCGCCGCACTCCTGGGGTATCTCGCGGTCAACGCCATGGCCGCGCGATTGCTGGCTGACTCCTTCGCCCAGTTCATCCTGGCCATCACCGTGTCGACGATGCTTGGACAGCTCGGACTCATGGGTGTCCACCGGGGCGGTATGCGCCAGGCAGCACGCCTGGACGTGGACAACCTCGAGGGACTCCAAGAGCTGCGCCGTGACGCACGGGTCGTCTCCTGCTTGCTGCTGCCCGTGACCGGGACTATCGCCGGCGGCGTCACCTTTGCCCTGACCACCGTCTCACGCACTGCTGAGAGGGTGACGTTGGCAGTGCTCATGGGTCTGCTCGTGTGGCTCGGCGGTCAGCAGAAGCTGTCGGCGAGTTACCTCCGGGGATTCGGTCAGGTTCGGTTCGCCAGCCTCCTGGAGGGCTTATCGGGAGGTGCACTGGTCGCCGCATGCCAAGGCGTGCTCATGGCAACGCTCCTGGTGTTTGCTCCCGACTCGGGGTTGGTCAACGTATTTGCGGCCATGGCGACCGGATATGTCGCCCCGGTCGCCGTGGCCAGCCGCCGGGTGACCCCCCTGTGGCGGCACCTGGAGGAAACGGGGTCGGTGCTGCGAGATGCGCGGCTCGTGACAATCCGTCACTGGTACTTCGCCAGCACCCTGCTGGGTGGTTACCTGAACGGCGTCGTCGAGGTATGGCTGGCGACGGCTGTGCTGTCGAGTTCTGGCGCTTCCCTGTTCGCCGCGGCGCAGCGGCTGACGGGCGTGCTGACGGTGCCGCTTGCGGCGGTGGCGATGGTGTTCGCCCCAGCTGTCGCGCGGTTGTCGAAGGTCGATGATCGCCGGTTGGAGATGCTTCTGCGCACGGGTGCCACCTTCGCGGCGGTCGCGATGGCTGTTTTTTGGATACCGCTCCTCGTCATACCCGGCCCTGTCCTCCGAATCGTGTACGGACCGCACTTCGGGAGCGCATCGACGATGCTGCTGCTCTTGGCGCTCGGCAGCGCAAGCAATGTCCTGGCCGGCATGTGCGGGATGGCTCTCACGATGTCTCGACACGAGAGACTGGTGGCCCGGGTCATGTGGTGTGCGGTCGTCGTGCGTGTCGGCGTGGGCGGGCTGTTGGGTGCTGTCTTCGGCGGAGTCGGCCTGGCGGCGGGCGCCGCTGCCGTGACCATCGTTGTGTCGGCAGTTCTGTGGATGCTCGCCAACCTGCGCATGGGCCTCAGGACCCACCTGACCGTGCGGCCCAGCCTACGTGTGATCCGGGAAACCCCGGGGTGATGCGCCCGAAGACCAGCTGCGCTCACCACCGCGCGGTATCGGCACCGGGGCGACGCCCTCCACCTCAGTAAGCTCCCCGACGGCACACGACGGCCACGGGAGTACGGAGCAGGATCTGGACGTCGAGCGCCAGGGACCAGTTGGCAACATAAGCCTCGTCGAGGGTGAGGAGCTGCGAAAGGTCGAGATCGCTGCGCCCGAGAACCTGCCACAGACCGGTGAGGCCGGGTCGGACCGTTTCTCGGGCTTCGATCGCCATAGCGGGCAGACCCTCGACAACCGCTGACGGCAGCGGCCGAGGGCCAACGAGTGACATGTCCCCGCGGAGTACGTTGACCAGCTGCGGCAACTCGTCGATGCTCGTGCGTCTCAGCAGGCGTCCGACGCGCGGAATCAGTCGTGGGTCCTCCGCTAGCCGGCCATACGTCTCCCACTCTTTCAATGCGCAAGGATCCGTACGCATCAGGCGCGCGAAAACGAGGTCCGCGTCTGTCCCCATGGTGCGGATCTTGTACAACGCGAACGGTTGTCCACCTCGGCCCGGGCGCAACTGACGGAAGAACGCCGGACCGGGGCTGATCACCCGGACGAGCAGCGCACACGAGAAGATGACCGGCGTTGTCAAGACGAGCAGTGACGCAGCACCAACGATGTCGAGACCACGCTTGATCACGGCTTGCTGCTTCGACGTCAACATCACACGAACTCCCGAGCACCCCGGACACTGGGTTATGCGGCGAGGAGCGAGGCCGCGGCGTGTTCGATCTCTTTGGTAGTTCGAGATGCGTACCACCGCAGTGTCGTACTCAGAGACTCGTCAAAATCCGTGAACGTCCTCGGGCCGACGACCTGCTCCAGGGCTTCTCGGTCGGCAACCAGCAAGGTGCCCGCGATTTCGCCGCGTCGCATAGGCAAATGCAGCACCCCTGCCTGATTATCGAAGAAATCGTTGACGGCTGTCGCGATCTCCATGACACTGACGGGTAGCCCTCTTCCGCAATCCAACGGCTCCCCGTCGAAACAGGCTCGGGTGAAGTCCACCGTCAGTCTGGCGAGGTCGACCGAGAAGATCAGGTCAACCATCTGGTCGCCCTCGCCGTACACGGTCAGGGGTAACCCCTTCATCGCCTGCACAGCGAAGGTCGGCACCAACTTGCGGATGGGGACGATCGACTGCCTCGGTCCATATGCATTGAAGTACCGCAGCGAAGGTATACGAACCGACCTATGCATCGTATACAAGCGGGCGAACTGTTCGGCGGCGTACTTGGTCACCGTGTAGGTGTTGAGCCATACATTGGGCTTGGACGGAAAGAAAACGACAGGCACACGGCAAGCAATGGCAGCATCGAACACGTTGACCGCACCGATCACGTTCCCATGGATCGCACCCAGCACACTGTCTTCGAGTTCTGACGTACCGAGAACTCCAGCCAGGTGATAGACCTCCTCGGCGTCCTTGAACGCCATCTGGAGAGCAGCCGGATCTCCAATGTCTCCTCTCACGACGCGGACAGAACCAGGGCCGAAAATGGCGTCGCAGGTGGCAGAATCGGCCATCTGATCGAAGACTGTCACCCCGTCTCCTCTGGCCAGCAGGTCAGCCACAATCGCTCCACCCAAAAATCCCTGGCCACCCACAACAACCGTGCGCATCAGTGTCTCCCATTCGCCCCACAGTTGATTGGGGTGACAACCAGACTCATCATCGACCGAGAGTTGTCGCTGTCTGCCGGGGCACCTCACAGTACGTCGCCCGCAACCAAACACGCTACCTCGCGGTGGACAAACGCAGATACTCGAGCTTTTCGGACCAGCTCGCGTCCCCGAGGACCTCAGTGCATCCGCATCAGTACGGTCCGTAACTGTTGTTTCTCATCTTTCGGGACGGCCGCTGGCTCGATCGATGAGCACCTGGGTATATATCGACTCGATTCTCGCCAGATTCACGTCGGGGGAATAGTGCTGCAGGTACGCCTCTCGAGCGTTCAGACGCATTCTGCGAAAGGAGGCCGGCTCGTGGGCAACTTGGCTCAGGGCGTGCGCCAGCGACAGGACGTCACCCGTGTCGAACGATAACCCGGTATGGCCGTGTACGACACCGTCGGCTAAGTTCTCGAGATTCGACACAATGACTGGTGTGCCGACCGCAAAACTGCGCAGCAGGACGAGCGGCAATCCTCCCTCGTACCACTCCGATGGAACCACCACGCATTCTGCCTTCGCCATCAAGTCATAGACTCCGCTCTCGTCAAGCCATCCCAGGTAGCTTATGGATGCGTCGTCGCGACAGTGTTGCTCAACCATGGGTCGGAGCGGTCCGTCGCCGGCAATGTGTAGCTCGAGGCTCCCCTGAGGCACGTGTTTCCAGGCGGCGAGCAGTGTGCGAATCCCTTTGATAGCCGTCAACCGGCCAACAAATGCGACGTAGCGATTCTTGCTCGTCACCTCCTCGATATCCGTGCCTGGGTCAGGCACCGAGTTCGGCTTGACGACGATCTTATGGGCCGGGATGCCATCTCGTACCAGCAGGTGTTTCGAGAAGGACGTGAGGGCAATGAAGCGGTCCACCTCCCTGTGGAGGGTTCTCCGGTGCAGCGCCAGACTCAAGGTAAGCGCACCGCTGGCGGCAACGCTGTCGTGGTAGCAACGATGCCATAGCCCCGGCCATTTCAGCCTTTTCCCGATGCAGTCCTGGCATAAGCCACCGTTTCTGAAGCACGTTCCGGCAATACAGGAGTAGCGGTAGCCATGCACCGTCGTCACGGTGGCGACGTCGAGCCTGTTGGCTGCTTGGAAAACCGCCGGGGACATCACCGGAAAGGGCGTGTGGACATGGACGACATCCGGCCCGAACCGCTTGACGCGTTCACTCACTTGTCGGTACGCCTCTGCGTTCCAGACCGCCTTCAAGCCCAGGCGAGCCGACCCTAGCCCCATATCTTCAGCGGCGGGGAGGGTGAATTGCTCAATGTCATGCCCGGCCGCTGCGAGCATATGAGCCTCATGGGCCATCACTTCCAGCGCCCCCACCTCTCGACCGTGCCCTCCAGTGGCCCCACCGCTTCCCTGACGGTTATGCAGTTGCAGGATCCTCATGACATGCACCCTTCCCCGCCTCGTGTGAGCGGGCAGGAGTCGAGTTTCGGTTCTCTCACGTGGTGCCCGGGACCTATTGGGCCGGTTGCTATTGCCCACCCAACCGAGAAGGGAGGCCCACGCGCACGATGAACGATACGGCGACCTGTTTGAGTCGGTGTTGGCAGCGGGGCGCGGCGGCGGTCGAAGCATGGAGTCGAGGAGGCCAGCCGACCAGTGGCGCGGCGGCACGTTTGAGATGGAGGCTGTCTCGATGACACTGGTGGTGATCAGCGGGCTGCCGGCAGCGGGCAAGACAACTCAGGGTCGTTCCCTTGCCCAGGCCACCAGGTTGCCACCGCTGTCCTTGGACGTCGTCAAGGAATCGTTGCACGGTAGTCTCCTCATCGCCGATCGTGCGCTGCTGCGGGCCGCGTCCCTCCGCGTCATCTGGTCGCTGGTCCCAGACTGCCCCGAGGGTGCCATCGTCGAGCTCTGGATCGACCCCCAGCGGGATCGACAGGCGGTGCGCCGAGACCTCGAC
>JACCZJ010000310.1 GCA_013696065.1 Nocardioidaceae bacterium | reverse complement strand
CCACAACACTCCCTGTCCCGGTCACTGCTTGCATGATGACTTGGCACAGCCGTTTGGTTCCACGACGATTGGCGGAGCGCTGTCGACGAAGCGAGGAAACTCAGGTCAGGCGTCGATTGCCTCGGGGTCGAGCTCGTAGGCACCTTGCACGATGAACTCTTTGCGCGGGGCGACGTCGTTGCCCATGAGCAGCTCGAATATCTGCTCGGCTCCCTCACCGTCGTCGATGGTGATACGCCTCAGGGTGCGGTGACGGGGGTCCATGGTGGTCTCGGCAAGCTGGTGCGCGTCCATCTCGCCCAGCCCCTTGTACCGCTGCACCGGCTCCTTCCACCGGACGCCCTTCTTGGAGAGCACCGCCAGTTGACGCTGGAGCTCATCGTCGGTGTAGGTGTAGATGTACTTGTCCATGCCTCGCTTGGGGTTGGACAGCTCGATGCGGTGCAGGGGCGGGACAGCGGAAAAGATGCGTCTCTCCTCGAGCAGGGGTCGCATGTGCTTGTGGAACAACGTGGCGAGCAGGCATCGGATATGTGCGCCGTCGGTGTCGGCGTCGGCCATGAAGATGATCTTCCCGTAGCGCGCCTGCTCCAAGTCGAACGACCGACCACTGCCCGCACCGACCACCTGGATGATCGAAGCGCACTCGGCGTTTTGCAGCATCTCGCCTGAGGATTTCTTCTGCGTATTGAGTATCTTGCCTCGAATGGGTAGCAACGCCTGATACTCGGAGTTACGCGCAAGCTTGGCGGTGCCGAGCGCGGAGTCCCCCTCGACGATGAACAATTCGCTGCGCTCGACGTCGCTGCTGCGGCAGTCAGCGAGCTTGGCGGGCAGTGCGCTGGACTCGAGCGCGTTCTTGCGGCGCTGTGTGTCGCGTTGTTGGCGAGCGGCCGCCCTTGTCCGGGCGGCGTTGATCACTTTTTCCATGACGGCGCGGGCTTGCGGCCGGTCCGTCTTCTTGTTTGAGGTCAAGAAGGTTTTCAACTCGGCAGCGACGACCTTGGCGACGATGCGGGAGGCGGCCGGGGTGCCGAGCACTTCCTTGGTCTGACCTTCGAACTGAGGCTCCGCCAGCCGGACGGTCACCACCGCCGTCAGCCCCTCGGCGATGTCATCCTTCGTCACATCCGCCTCACCGGCTCTCATCAACCTGGTCTGCCGAATCACCTCGTTGAATGTCTTGGTGAGTGCTCGTTCGAAGCCGACGACGTGAGTGCCGCCCTTCGGAGTGGCAATGACGTTGACGTACGACCGCAGTTGAGAGTCGTAGCCGTTACCCCACCTCAGGGCGACATCGACGGTCAGCTCGCGCTCCACGTCTTGCGGGGTCATGTGGCCGGCATCGTCCAGCAGCGGCACAGTCTCGGTAAATGAGTCGACCCCGTGCAATCGCAGCACCTCGGTGACCGGCTCGTCGGATGCGAGAAACTCACAAAACTCCGAGATTCCACCCTCGTGCTGGAAATGTTCTTCGAGCACTTCAGCACCGCGCTCGTCTCGGATGGTGACGGCCAGTCCGGGCACGATGAACGAGGTTTGGCGTGCACGAGAGACCAAATCGTCGTACGAGAAGGCGGCGTCCTTGGTGAAAATCTGGCGATCCGGCCAGAATTGAACTCTTGTTCCCGTGACGCCTCTTTTGACTTTGCCCAGCCTGCTGAGGACCGATCCAGGCGTAAAGACACCGTCAACCCCCTCAGCGTCGAAGACACCGGGCACGCCACGTTTGAAGGACATCGCAGACGTCGCTGGGTTGCGGTCAACCTCGACGTCAAGACGCGCAGACAGAGCGTTCACCACCGACGCGCCGACGCCGTGGAGACCTCCTGTGGCCACATAGGAGCCCCCGCCGAACTTGCCGCCGGCATGGAGTTTCGTGAAGATCACTTCGACACCCGGCAGACCAGTCTTGGGCTCGATATCGACGGGGATGCCTCGCCCGTCGTCGCGCACCTCAGCCGAGCCGTCGGCGTACAAGATCACGTCGATGCGGTCACAGTGGCCAGCCAACGCCTCGTCCACGCCGTTGTCGATGATCTCCCACAAGCAGTGCATGAGACCGCGGCTGTCCGTCGATCCGACGTACATGCCAGGCCGTTTACGGACCGCCTCGAGCCCCTCGAGCACAAGCAGATGCCGAGCGTTGTACGTCGCATCGGCCGCGGCGAGTCGGGCAGGCACAGATCTCCTCGTTCTACGGAATCGGCGCGAGCAGGGCGCTACGCTGTTTCGAACCTTACTTCGGCCAACGGACAAGCCTTCGACTCCCACGCCGCGTGCTCCCGACACGCGGCCATTTGAGTGGATGTCCTCCGGATGGCACGGTTGAGGGTTCACGATGCGTCATAAGAGCATCACCAAGACCGCGTCTCACACAGGAGTCCGCGCCGCTGGGAATGTGTCGCTCGGACTCGGCGTTGCTGTGAGCGTGACACGAAATATGAAAAGGAGAGGTCCCCGATGATCGCAGCAGTCGCAAGCACACCGAAGTTCACTGCGCTCGACCGTTGCGACCGTTGCGGTGCACAGGCCTACGTCCGCGTCAAGCTGATCCGCGGTGGAGAGCTGCTTTTCTGCGCCCACCACGCCCGCGAGCACGCTGACAAGCTTCAATCCGTGGCGTCGAGCATTCACGATGACACCGGCCGTCTGACCAGCACACCTGCCAGCACGGCACACGAGGAGCGCTGAGCTCAGCACCTGCAGTGCCTGCATTCCTTTCCGCGACCTTGGCGGTCACCCAGCCTGGGTGGCCGCCTTCTCGCGTCAGCGCACGATTTTTCATCGCCGCAAATGGAGTTTCGCCCAAAGGATGCCCGCACCTCTGCTCAAGTAGGGCCTGACTGATGAGCGACGCCGGACTGCTCGTGATCGGTCTCGTCATCCTCACCGGAGTAGTCGGGGTACTTCTCCCCGTCATACCCGGCGCGATGCTGGTGGCAGCCGCCATCGTCATCTGGGCGTTTGAAGAGGGCACGAACGTCGCCTGGCTCACTGTTGGCG
>JACCZJ010000270.1 GCA_013696065.1 Nocardioidaceae bacterium | reverse complement strand
GTTCATCTCGTGGGGCCGGCTCAAACCGATGGTGGCAACGCCGCCCGCAGCCTCGTAGCGGACAGGTTCACGCTGCGGCCTGGTGTCACTCATGCGGTTTCCCCTTCTCATCGCAGACACGCCTCGACATAGCGTCTGGCACCACCGACCAAGCGCGTCGCTTGTTCGTCGAAGAACTGGGCAGCGGTGTCACCTGGCCAGTCGGCCGGCAACAATTCCGGAGGCAGGCCAGGGTCGCTGAACAAGAACTTGCGCCACTCATGCACCAGCCGGCTGCGCATGACGAAAGAGTCGCGATCGGACAGCTGGCCTCGGATCTGGGTGTTCGCGATAAGGAGCCGCGCATCGGCCAGCCAACGCAGATAGCTGCGTCCGAGTTCATCCAGGTCCCACAGTGTCGCGGTAAGACTGACGTCATCCCCGTCGTGCTCGGCGAGGAAGCGACGCGTTCGCACCCCCTCGGCTGCCACCAGGGCGTCGACCTCACCAGAAGTGTGCGGGCTGATCCAGGTGTCGTCCCGCAACAGCGCATACCCGAAATAGGAGAGGCCGCTTCGGATGCGTTCACGAGAAGCCCGGTCGGCGCCCTTGTCAATCACGAGCAGGTGCCAGCGGTGATCCCAGGGGGCTGCAGGACTGCGATAGATGCGCTGTGCCGCATCGGTCAGACGGCGGTCCGCCTTGGGTGTGAGCCGGTACGCCGCTACGGCCTCGAGGCGAATCGGCTCCAGCCAACCCTGTCGCACCATGCGCGAGATGGCGGTCCGAACCGCTGGCGCCGTGATACCGAGCGGGGCCATGAGTTGGACAAGTGACGCCACCGGTGCGACACCTCCAGTTGCCCGGAGGTGATCGCCATACACGTCAAACAGTGCCGACCGAGCGTTCACAGCGCCCAGTTTGCCGCACCAGCTTCGGTGGAATGCGATAATGAGCGCAGGCAACTGATGCGCCCCCGAAGTCTCGACCCGCGAAGGGGTGGAGTCAGAGCGCTCACGATGAAGGGTAGGAAAATAATGGCGGCGATGAAGCCGCGGACAGGCGACGGTCCGCTGGAAGTCACGAAAGAGGGTCGTGGACTCGTGATGAGGGTTCCGCTCGAAGGTGGCGGGAGACTCGTCGTCGAACTCAACGCCGAAGAGGCCAAGGCACTCGAAGTGGCGCTCAGTGGAGTCACCAGCTGACTGATAAACAAAGCGGTCTTGGGACCCCGTCCGGTGCGCAGGCACCGACGGGGCCCTACTGTTTTCCGGTGTCCCTCACAGTCGACAACCAGGCAGAAGTCCCCGTCATCGCGCTTTCCGGGCGGCCTGTTGCTGACCATGTGCGCGCCTCCAGCGGTCAAGCGGATGTGCCGGTCCTGGCGTTGGGATTTACGCGCTCTGCCGACACCTACGCGCTGAGCGACGGTGCCGACAGCGTTACTGCGGAGCTCGGCATCGACCTGGGCGGTGTGCTTGCCCGAGCTCAGGCCGTCGGCAGTGGCGGTGAAGCTGTTGCCCTCGAGATCTTGACCCACCGGCGAGTGCGGCAACTGCTCCTAGTCGGGCTCGGCCAGCAGAGTCCTCGTGACTACCGACGGGCAGGGGCCACCATCGCCCGGGCAGCGCAACGGCGCGGCAAGGCGGTTGTCTCTTTGGACGCATCGACTGGTCATGCGGCTGTGGGCGCCTTTGTGGAGGGAGCGGTCCTCGGGCCGTTCGGATTTGAACGCAAGTCGGCCCCCTCGGAGCGCGCGGCCGCGGAGCTCTGCCTGACCGGGTGGGATCGCAAGATCTTCGGGCGCATCGTCGACGAGGCGACGGCCATCGGCGTCGCCAGTCGCCGGGCGCGCTATTTCGCTATCACGCCGTCAAGCGAGAAGAGCCCAGAGCGGCTCGAAAGCTGGTCACGTGAGCTGACCCCTGCTGGCCTCACGCTCGAGGTGTGGGATGACGCCCGGCTCGTCGCAGAGGGGTTCGGTGGCATCGTCGCGGTCGGGTCTGCCTCGGCCTACGCGTCGCGATTTCTGCGACTGGACTACACACCCCGGCGCTCCGGCCGCCGAGGCGGCGCTGGGTCTCTGCCGCATGTGGTGCTGGTAGGCAAGGGGATTACGTTCGACACGGGTGGCATCTCGATCAAGTCCGCCGACGCCATGATGAACATGAAGCGCGACATGACCGGGGCCGCTGTCGTGATGGGCGTGATGGGCGCTCTGCGCGAACTCGGCGTGAGAGTGAGGGTGACGGGCTTGATCGCTGCCGCCGAGAACGCCTTCGGGGCAGCAGCGATGCGCCCGGGTGACGTCGTCACCCATTACGGCGGTCGTACCAGCGAAGTCGGCAACACTGACGCCGAGGGACGTCTGGTCTTGGCCGATGCGCTGGCCTACGCGGATCAACACATCGACGCAACCACGGTGGTCGACATCGCCACCCTCACCGGGGCCGGCAAGGTGGCGCTGGGGACGTCGATGGGAGCGCTGTTCTCCAATGACGACTCGCTCGCCGGCGCCCTCGAGGCTGCTGGGCTGCTCGCCGGTGAGCCGGTATGGCGACTGCCGCTCGCGGAGGTGTACGAAGACCTGCTCAAGAGCCCGTCCGCCGATGCCACAAACGCGGCTGGTGGTCCGGGCGCCATCACGGCCGCCCTGTTCCTCCAGCATTTCGCCGGCTCGAAGCCGTGGGCACACCTCGACATCGCCAGCGTCGGCGACTCACCCGACGACGCCTTCGAATACACCAAAGGCGCAACCGGCTTCGGAGCCCGGCTCCTGCTCCGCTGGCTCCAGAACCTGTGAACCCTGAGTTCTATCCTCGACCCATGCCACGTCTCACCCCGCCGGATATGCGCTATCACGAATCCTTTTTGGAAGCGGTTGCGGAGTTCGCCGACGAGGGTAGCGAGGGGCAACGCTTTGCGGGCCTCGGGGTCCTGGCCGCCGTTGGCAGCTTCCCGGGTGAGGTGTTCACGGCTGACGAGCTGCAGCAGGAGTCGACCTTTTCGGCATACGTCAAACGTCTGCTCGAGGTCAGCAGGCCAGAGACGCCGCTGCCGCCGGAGATCGTCTCGTCAACGACCCTGTGGTGGGTGGACGGCGACGAATACCTGGGGCGTTTGTCGATCCGCCACCGGCTGACGCGATGGTTGCTCGACTTCGGCGGTCATATCGGCTACGCCGTTCGGCCCTCTGCCCGAGGCTGTGGCCATGCCAAGGC
>JACCZJ010000267.1 GCA_013696065.1 Nocardioidaceae bacterium | reverse complement strand
GTGACATGGTCCCCCGAACCATCTCATGAGAGAGGATCTGGGATGCCGGTGCCGATCGCGGCGAGCGTCCAGCTATCCAGCGTCCTCTATCGCGCCGTCAGCGAGATACACCGCATCCGATTCGTATCGGTACTCCAGTACCGAACGACGCGCCCGAACTACGGCCCATCGACGCCGTGGCAGCGCACATATCGGCATGGCCGCGCCTGTCAACCGCCGCCGACCGCTGGGCGACCAGAAGTCGACCGCGACGGAGCCATCGATCTGTTGTACCGGCGAGCCGAAGTCGGAGCGGAATTTTGGGCGGAGCGCAGATGCCTCGAGCTCGCCTCGAGTGTCCGGTACTTCAGACGCCACCGAGGGCCGAAGCTCGCCATCGTGGGCCGCTCGGCGGCATTCCGCTCAGTCAAGAGCGGTCAGCAGGGGGGCGAGGGCTTCTTGAAGCCACTCGAGCTCATCCGCTACCAGCCGCAGCGTTGCCGCTCCCTTTGCCGGCGAGATCGGAAAGTACTTCGACGCTTCCACACTTCGCTGCTTCGCCTGATGCAGGGCCCAGGCCACCTCCGCTCGGCCGCAGACGCCGTACTCCCGTGCGAACAACGCGAGCCGATGGGTGAGGTCGGGGCGCACCACAAAGTCGCTCGCCTCGAAGTAGGCATCGTTGCCGAGCGGCACGAACTTCCAGGCGGCCCTCCCGAACTCGATCAGCGGGTGGTCGGGACGGATCGTGTCCCAGTCGATGAACGCGACCGGGACGCCGCCGCGATACACCGTGTTGTGCGGACCGATGTCTCCGTGGCACACGATCTCGTCACGCCCCAACATCGGACAGTCGTGCCGTCTCCACGTCGCGCCATTGGGTGCCACGAACGAGGCCGACACGTCGTGGAGGCTGCGGAGCAGCCGAGCAGTTGCAGCCAGGCACTCGTCGGACTGCGCCCACTCGGGCCACGGCGTTGGCTGGCCCGGGCGCCAGTCCGACCCGGCGGCCAGCACCTCGCCCTCGATGAAGGTGAGCACCTCCCGCCCAGCGTCATCGATACCCAGCACTCGGGGGGCACCGGGAAAGCCGACAGCCTCGAGGTGCCGGAGAAAGGCATGCACCGTTGCGGTCCACGGCCCCGTCGTCCGATGGACGCCTCGCTCGGATCGGGACGGTTCCGAACCGCCGAGGCCCTCAGGCAACCGATGCTCCGGACTCATGTAGCCATCCTGCCTCGGCACGGTCCGCCTGACCGCGCGCGTCAAATGAGCGCACCACCGATTCGGCGCTCGGCACCAAGCTCGGTCGCTCCGGGAAATTCGGCGGCGGCGCCCGAACGTCCGCACCGAACGACGGTCAGTAGGGCCTCCGTTTCCGCACATAGCGGCATCTCGGCGGTGCCGCGGGCCAGTATCCGGCGGTCACGGACAGTCGGCGCCGGGTTCGTGCCTGTCGGTATCGGATCGGGCAGTCACGTCGACCTCGGTGCCCTTGCCGGTCTCGTCGCTGGTCGGGCGTCGGGCTCGACAGGAGCGTCAGTCCTGCGGGTGAGGGAGTGGGGGAGCTCGACGATGATGGTGGCGCCGTGGGGGTCGGTGTCGGTGATGGTGACGCGGCCATGGTGGCCGGCGATGACATCGTGGACGATGGCCAAGCCCAGACCGGTTCCGCCGCCGTCACGGGTCCTCGCTGTGTCGAGCCGAACGAACCGTTCGAATGCGGTCTCGCGCTGCGCTGCGGGGATGCCTGGTCCGTCGTCGGCGACGGCGAGGCGGACGGTGTCGTGATCGTCGGTGACGCTGAGGGTGATGTGCTGATCGGCGTGTTCCTCGGCGTTTTGGATGAGGTTTCGCACCATTCGATGCAGCTGATCGCGGTCACCGCTGACGACCGCTGGACGGTCGACGCCGATCGTCGTCATAGTGACATCGTCGCGCCGGATGGCGAGCGTGGCCGAGGCGACGACGTCCGCGAGGTCGACGGGCTGATGTGGTCGTTGGTGGTGGGTGTCGAGGCGGGCGAGGAGCAGCAGGTCCTCGGTGAGGTGTTGGAGCCGTTCGACGTCGCTGAGCGTG
>JACCZJ010000226.1 GCA_013696065.1 Nocardioidaceae bacterium | reverse complement strand
GACCTTGACCTTCCAGCTGACGATCTCAGCGTCGGTAAGTCCCTCACCGACGTCTGGGAGGTTGAACCTTTTCAGATCAGGCATGCGTCGATGCTCCCATCAGATAGCACGATCAGTAGGCAAGGGACCGGTCGACCGCGTCCAGCACCCGGTCGAGATCGGGGAGGTACTCCTCTTCGATCCGGCTCGGCGGGTAGGGGGTGTCGAACCCAGCGACGCGCAGCACGGGCGCCTCGAGCGAGTAAAAGCACTCCTCTGAGACGCGAGCGGCGATCTCAGCGCCCAGTCCCAGATTGCCCGGAGCCTCGTGCACTACCACCACGCGACCCGTCTTGCGGGCCGATTCATGCACCGGAGCCATGTCGAGGGGGGACAGGGTGCGCAGGTCGATCACCTCCAGCTGCTGGCCCTCAACCTCTGCGGCAGCGGCGGCCTGGAGAGCGGTCTTGACCATGGGGCCGTAGGCAAGCACCGTCGCGTCGCTGCCCTTGCGGACAACACGCGAGCTGAACAGCGGATCTGGCTCAACTTGCTCGTCGAGCTCGCCCTTCTCCCAGTAGCGCCGCTTCGGCTCGAAGAAGACGATCGGGTCGTCGGCGACGATGGCCTGTTGAATCATCCAGTAGGCGTCGACAGGATTCGAGCACGCAACCACTTTGAGCCCTGCCGTGTGGGCGAAGTAGGCCTCGGGGCTCTCGCTGTGGTGCTCGACAGCACCGATGCCGCCGCCGAAGGGGATGCGGATGACGATCGGCATCGTGATCCGTCCGTGGCTGCGGAAGTGGAACTTGGCCACCTGGCTGACGATTTGGTCGTATGCCGGATAGACGAAGCCGTCAAACTGGATCTCGCAGACCGGGCGGTAACCACGCATGGCCAAGCCGACCGCCGTACCGATGATCCCGGATTCGGCGAGGGGGGTGTCGATCACCCGATCCTCTCCAAAGTCCTTCTGCAGACCATCGGTGACCCGGAACACACCGCCCAGCTTGCCGACGTCTTCGCCCATGATGATGACCTTTGGATCGGCCTCCATAGCGGCGCGCAGCCCCAAGGTGATGCCCTTGGCCAAGGTGATTGCCGTCATGACTGCCCCCCTTCGAACGAAGCGAGGTAGGACGCAAACTGCTCACGCTGCGCGACAAGCTCCGGTGTCTGCTCCTCGTAAACCTGGTCGAAAATATCGAGCGGACTCGGGTCAGGCAGCTCCAGGCAGCCCTTGCGCAGCCGCGCCGCCATCTCGTCGCCCTCTGCCTCGATCTCGGCGTAGTAGGCGTCGTCGGCGACGCCGCCTCGACTCAGGTAAGCCTTGACGCGCTCGATGGGGTCCTTGAGCTTCCAGTGTTCGAGCTCGTCGATGACGCGGTAGCGGGTGGGGTCGTCAGAGGTGGTGTGTGCGCCCATCCGATAGGTGTAAGCCTCGACAAAAGTCGGCCCGCTGCCCTCGCGGGCTCGCTGTAACGCGGCCTTCGTGACGGCATACACGGCGAGGACATCGTTGCCGTCAACCCGCAGGCCGGGGAAGCCGAACCCGAGCGCCCGCTGATAGAGCGGTATCTTGCTCTGCCGCTCGATCGGCTCGGAGATGGCCCACTGGTTGTTCTGACAGAAGAAGACGACGGGGGCGTTGAAGACGCTGGCCCAGATGAACGCCTCGTTGACGTCGCCTTGGCTCGTTGCGCCGTCGCCGAAATAGCCGATCACGGCTGTGTCGCGGTCCGGGTCGCCAGTGCCGATGAGACCGTCGCGCTGCAGACCCATGGCATAGCCGGTCGCGTGCAGGGTCTGCGCCCCGATCACGATCGTGTAGAGGTTGAACTTGTCGGCCAAGGGGTCCCAGCCGCCTTGATCGACGCCACGGAAAAGGCCGAGCAGGTGCAGTGGGTCGATACCGCGGCACCAGGCGACCCCGTGCTCGCGGTACGTCGGAAAGGCGAAGTCCTGCTCACGCATGGCCCTACCGGAACCGATCTGGGCCGCCTCTTGACCCAGCAGACTGGCCCAGATGCCGAGTTCGCCTTGTCTTTGCAGAGCCGTGGCCTCTGTGTCGATGCGCCGGGTCATCACGAGATCGCGATAGAAACTCTTGATCGTCTCGTCATCTTCGTCGAACGCGAACTCCGGGTGCTCGACTCGCTCGCCCTCGGGCGTGAGCAGTTGGATCAGCTCCGGCCCGGTTCCTTCGACGGCCGGACCGAAGACCTCTTTCAGGCCGGGTCCAAAACCAGACGATGCGTTCGCGGCTGCTCCGCTGCCAGCACTGATCACTAATAGCTCCCTCACGGCAAGGCTGCCGGGGTCGCCGGCGCCAGTTCGATGGGTGGCAGACCGCGATGCCCCGCGGGTGTGGTGCGGCGAATCGTCGTGCTTGCCCGTTGCGGTGCTTGTCTTTTCTTCCTCGATCTCCGGTCGCGCTTGTGGCGCTTGCGTCCTGTGCATCAGCTGTGACCGATGGCACAGCGTCAGCACAACCGTACCCACCATCGTCTGGTGGGTCCTAATACATCGGCGAGGCGCTCCACCGTCATCTCCCCGCCACTACTGCCGGCCGCATGAGCGCGTTGCTGGGGGGAAAAGCCGCGCCGGCGGATGCAATCCGGTTGCGTAACCTAACCGCATGCGACAGGAGCCGGACGACGCCATACCGCCGCCAGACAGCGGCGGTGCGAGGATGCCCGGCGGTTTCGACGGCCACCCCATAGCCGCTATGGCTGTTGCGACCGAGAAGCCACAGCACTTCGCACCAGGAGAGGCCGCCTCGCCGCTGCTTGTGGCACTGGCCCTCGGGATCGTCTATGTCGTTTGGGGCTCAACATACCTGGCTATCCGCATCGTCGTGGTGGATTTGCCGCCTCTCGCCGCGATGGGTTGGCGCTTCCTCTGCGCGGGACTGATGCTCGGCACCGTGCTGGCGATTCGTAGCGGAATCAGCCGCCTTAGAGCGTCCCCACGAGAGTTGGTCGGGTGTGCGGCGCTGGGGTTGCTGTTGCCTGCCGTGGGCAACGGGCTGGTGACCCTCGGCGAAGCCAAGGGTGCACCGTCGGGCCTCACCGCGCTGCTCATCGCAGCTGTGCCGCTCTGGGTGATCCTCTACCGCATGTTCACCGGCGACCGGCCGGGGGGCCGCACCATCCTCGGCGTGCTCCTGGGCTTCATCGGTCTGGTCGGCCTCGTCACTGCGACGGGCTCCGAAGGCGCGGTGCCTCTCGTGGCCTGTCTGCTGGTGCTGACCGCGTCCGTCAGTTGGTCATTCGGTTCGTGGGGTCAGCCGCGGCTCGCCTTGCCTCGAGACCCCTTCGTGTTGGCTGTCTATGAGATGGTTTTCGGCGCCGGTTTCCTGTTGGCGGGGGCCGCGCTGCGCGGTGAGCATCTGGTGCCGCAGTCCGCCCCACGCGACGCCTGGCTGGCATGGGCCTACCTGGTGGTGTTCGGCTCGGTGGTGGCCTTTACGGCATACGTATGGGTTTTGCATGCGGCCCCTATCTCGCTGGTGGCCACCTACGCATACGTCAACCCGGTCGTGGCGGTGTTCCTCGGCTGGTTGATCCTCGCCGAGCCGGTGACTCCCGCTATCTGGGTGGGCGGTGCAGTGGTGGTGGCCGCAGTGGCAGTTGTGGTCTCGTCAGAGCGCAACACTCCTCGCCGGGGGTGACTTTGAGGTCAAATGTTGACGTCGCGGTCACACGCCAGGCCGAAGTGAACCCGTTCAGCTGCCCGAAAGGCTTGACCGCCCAGCGCCGACGGTGACCTTGGAGAGGCGAACAGGTGGGCGGGCTCAGGCCAACGATGCGCGCCAGGCGTCGTGCAGCTCGGAGTAGTGGCCGGTGCCGCCAGCGATGAGGTCGGCAGGCGCACCGTCTTCGATGATGCGGCCATGCTCCATCACGACGACCCGGTCGGCGATCTCCACCGTCGAGAGTCGGTGCGCGATGATGATCGCCGTCCGCTCAGCGAGAATGGTGCGCAAGGCCCGCTGCACCAGTCGTTCTGACGGCACATCGAGGCTCGAGGTCGCCTCGTCGAGTATGAGCACGGCCGGGTCGGCGAGGAAGGCACGGGCGAACGCGACCAGCTGTCGTTGCCCGGCTGACAGCCGACCGCCGCGGTTCGCGACATCGGTGTCGTAGCCCTCAGGCAGCCTCGAGATGAACTCGTGTGCGCCGATCGCCTTGGCTGCATCGACGAGCTCCTGTGTTGACGCGTTGGGTTTGCCAAACCTGATGTTGTCCCCCACCGAACCGGTGAAGAGATAGTTTTCCTGGGTCACCATGACGACAGCCCGCCGCAGATCCGACTCCGTCAGCTGGCGCAGATCGATACCGTCGAGGCTCACGTTGCCCTCGATTGGGTCGTAGAAACGAGCGACCAGCTTGGCCAGTGTCGTCTTGCCGGCGCCCGTGGTCCCGACCATGGCGAGCGTCTGCCCAGCGGGGATGGAGAGATCGAGGTCCGGGAGGACGGGGTGGCCTTCGACATACTCGAAGCGCACGTGCTCGAAGCTGACCGCACCGCGGGCGTCGACCAGCGGCGTGGGTTGCCCCGGTTCCGGAACAGACGGCGCCTCGCTGAGCACACCCGACAACTTCTCCAGCGCCGCGGACGCCGACTGGAACGTGTTGAAGAACTGCGAGATCTCCTGCATCGGCTCGAAGAACTGCCGCAGGTACAAC
>JACCZJ010000212.1 GCA_013696065.1 Nocardioidaceae bacterium | reverse complement strand
GGTGCCTTCGCCGACAAGACGTTGGTGCACGCGGGTCAATGCACCAAGGTCGATCCGGCCGCACCCGCGACCGCCGCCGGCCTGCTGGGGTGTGGCGTGATGGCAGGGTTCGGAGCCGCCATCAACACGGGCGGTGTCGGACGGGGCGACTCGGTAGCAGTCATCGGGTGCGGGGGTGTCGGTGTGGCGGCGATCGCAGGGGCACATCTGGCCGGCGCCTCGCGGATCATTGCCGTCGACATCGACAACCGCAAGCTCGACAAAGCCAAGGAGCTGGGCGCGACCCATACGGTCAACGGGAAGGACGAAGACGTAGTCGAGGCGATCAAGAGCCTCACCGACGGCAACGGTGCTGACGTCGTCGTCGACGCAGTGGGACGGCCGGAGACCTGGAAACAGGCTTTCTACGGCCGCGACCTGGCCGGCACGGTGGTGCTGGTCGGCGTACCCAGTCCAGAGATGAAGATCGAGATGCCGCTGATGCACCTGTTCGGGCGCGGAGGTGCCCTCAAATCTTCCTGGTATGGCGACTGCCTGCCAAGCCGCGACTTCCCGATGCTGATCGACCTGTATCTGCAAGGGCGTTTCCCGCTCGACGCGTTCGTGTCAGAGACGATCGGTCTCGGCGACGTGGAAGCGGCGTTCGCCAAGATGCATGCTGGTGGCGTGCTGCGTTCAGTGGTGGAGCTGTGAGCATCCTGCGCATCGACCACGGCATCACCAGCGGCACCTTCTCGCTCGACGGCCAGACACATCAGGTCGACAACAACGTATGGGTGGTCGGGGACGACGACGAGTGCGTCGTGATCGATGCGCCGCACAACGTGGAAGGGATCCGTTCGGTCATTGCGGGCCGTCGGGTGCTCGGAATCGTCTGCACCCATGCCCACGATGACCACGTCCGAGTGGCGCCGGAGCTCGCGGAGGTGGTCGAGGCGCCGATCTTGTTGCATCCTGACGACGCCCCCGTCTGGCAGCTGACCCATCCCGACGTCGAGCCCGACGAGCCGTTGGGTGACAGGGATCGAATCGTGGTGGGGACCACGGCGTTGCAGGTGCTGCACACTCCCGGCCACTCACCGGGTTCGGTATGCCTCTACATGCCGAGCCTCGGCGTCGTGTTCACGGGCGACACACTCTTCCGAGGCGGTCCCGGAGCCACCGGTCGCAGCTTCTCCGACCACGACACCCTCGTGGCGAGTATCCGCGCGAAGCTTTTCGCCTTACCGGCAGAGACCGTCGTACACACCGGCCACGGAGACTCGACGACCATCCAAGCCGAGATAGACACCCTCGGTCGCTAACGCGCCACCTTGTTAAGCAACGGACGTCTCGCGCGAGAGGCACAATGAAAGAGGGCAAACCCGAGCACCGAGACAGGACGGGGCGGGCAGATGCGGCGCACGTTGTTCGACGCCGACCACGAGGCGTTCCGCGACACCTGCAAGACCTTCTGCGCCAAGGAGGTCGAGCCCCATCACGACTCGTGGGAGCAGGACGGGATCGTGCCACGCGACCTGTGGCTGCGTGGCGGGGCGGCGGGACTGCTGGGCTTCATGATGCCGGAGGAGTACGGCGGTGGAGGGACCGACGACTTCCGGTTCCAGGTGGTACTGCACGAAGAACTCGCTGCCATCGGCGCGACTGGCGTTGGTTTCCCACTGCACACCGACGTCAACTCTCCATACTTTCGAGATCTCACTACATCGGAGCAGCAGGCGAGGTGGCTTCCGGGGTTCTGCGACGGGTCACTCATCACTGCTATCGCCATGACAGAACCGGGGGCTGGCTCCGACCTGCAAGGGATCCGCACGAACGCATCACCCGAGGGTGACCACTACCTGTTGAACGGCCAGAAGACGTTCATCACGAATGGGATCAACGCTGACCTTGTGATTGTGGTGGCGAAAACCGACCCAGCGGCGGGCTCACGGGGCATGTCGCTTCTGGTAGTCGAGCGCGGCATGTCCGGCTTCGAACGAGGACGCAACCTCGACAAGATCGGACTCAAGGCGCAAGACACCGCAGAGCTGTTCTTCGACCATGTTCGGGTGCCGATGTCGAACCGGCTCGGTGTCGAGGGTCAGGGGTTCACGTACCTCATGCGGAACCTTCCCCAAGAGCGCTTGAGTATCGCGGTGTCCGCCGTCGCCACCTCTGAACGGGTGCTTCGGCTGACTTACGACTACTGCCGGGATAGGCGTGCCTTCGGTCGAGCTATCGGCGAGTTCCAGGCGACCAGGTTTACGCTGGCCGAGCTGGCGACCGAAGTAGACGTGGCGCGGGTCTACGTGGATCGATGCATCGCAGAACACGTGGGGGCCGGCCTTGACGCGACGGATGCCGCCAAAGCCAAGTGGTGGACGACTGAACTGCAAAAGCGGGTCGTCGATTCGTGTCTGCAGCTGTTCGGGGGCTACGGCTATATGAGGGAGTACCCCGTCGCCAAAGCATTCGTAGACACCCGCGTCCACACCATCTACGGCGGAACCACTGAGATCATGAAAGAGATCATCGCTCGCGACCTGCCGCTCTGAACGCGTCGGCTAGCCCTGTTCGGATAGAGCCCGAGCTGGAATCCCGAGCTGGTCGGTGGCGGCGGCTAGGCTGGCCGCTTGTCTAGCTGTCGGAGGGGGTCGGTCGTGCGAACGGCTTGGCGGTCTCGTCGAACCGACGGTGGTCGCGGCAGGGTCGGTGCAGTCGTCGCAATCCTCACCCTCAGCGCGGTGGCGTGCACCGGCGGCGGGGGAGATCCGACCCCCGGAGACGAGACCACCGCCGAGCCCGCCGGCGCGCACGTCATCGAGCAGTTTGCGGCCGCGTGGGCGGACGCGGATGTCGCCAGCTTCCAAGGGATCGTCGACAATCCTGCCGCCGCAGCCAGGGACATCGCCGCTCATGTCACCGAGCTGGTCATCACTGCGACCAGCGTCCAGGCCACCGGCGAGCTGGACTGCGTAGAGGAGTCGTGCAGCCAATACCTCACGGTCACCCACCAGCTGGCCGGCGCCGATCAGTGGTCCTACGAGACTTTGGTCAAGTCCAAGCTCCGGCAGGGGCAGTGGGTGGTCGAGTGGTTGCCCGGCACGTTTCATCCCGATCTGACACGGAGCACCAGTCTGGAGCGCACGCGCACGTTGCCACCGCGGGCACCGATCCTCGACCGCACAGGCGTTGCTCTCACACCGGAGCGAGAGATCGTGCGGGTGGGGGTCGAGCCGAGGGATGTCCGCCGAACGACGTACGCCGAGCTTGCCAGCGTGCTCGAGATTGACACTGCTTCTCTCGAAGAGAGGGTGCGAGCCGCTCAGCCTTCGTGGTTTGTGTCGGTGATCGACTTGCGCCGAGCAGCCTTTCGACAGGTGAGCGAAAGGCTGCTCGATGTTCCCGGAGTTGTTGTCGACACCTCCCGCCGTGCCCTTGCCCCGACCGCCGAGTGGGGCCGCTCCGTTTTGGGCACCGTGGGACCGGCCACCTCCGACAGCCTCGCGACCGCAGGGCCGCTGGCGCTCCCGATCGACGAGGTGGGCGCCTCGGGTCTGCAACTGGCCTATCAAGAGCAGCTCGCCGGCACTCCAGGCATCTCCATTGACTTGGTGGAAAGGGCCTCGGGGGAGGTGCTCAACGAAGTGCTGCGACGCCCCCCCGTTCCCGGCCAGCCCCTGGACACCTCGCTCGACTTCAGTGCCCAATCAGCGGCCGAGAAGGCAGTGGTGGGGGCGACCGACACGACAGCGGTGGTGGTCGTCAAGGCAAGCACCGGTGAAGTGTTGGCCTCGGCGAACGGCCCAGGTGCCTCGTCATACCCCACCGGGTTCATCGGCCACTATGCCCCGGGTTCCACCTTCAAAGTGGTGAGCGCGGCGGCTCTGATCGACCAGGGAGCGGTCAAACCGAGCAGCAGGGTCACATGTCCAGACACCACGGTCGTCGACGGCAAGCGCTTCAAGAACTACGAACGAGGCATCGCCAGCGCCAGCCCGACGTTCGCGCAGGCATTCGCCGCATCGTGTAACACGACGATGGTGGAGCGGGCGGATGACCTGAACGGCACGCAGCTGGCGAAGATGGCCGCTCGGTTCGGTGTCGGAGCAGAGTGGCAGCTGGGTCTTGACGCCTTCAGCGGCTCGGCGCCTGCCGATGCTGATCTCGTGACCAGAGCGGCGGACATGATCGGCCAGGGCAGGGTCGAGGCGAGTCCCCTCCTCATGGCGATGATCGCGGCCACGGTCGACTCCGGTGTCGCCCGCACTCCGACGCTGCTGCCCGAGCTAGCGCCGGGAACCCGGCTGCGTCCACTCGATCCGGATCTGCTCAGTGATCTTCAGCAGATGATGAGGCTCACTGTCACCGACGGCACAGGGTCGTCGGTGGATCTGCCAGGGCTTCCCGTCCACGCTAAGACAGGGACGGCCGAATATGACGAGGGAGGGCAGCTCGGCACAAACGCCTGGATGATCGGATACCGCGGGGATCTCGCGTTCGCGGTCCTCGTCGAGAACGGCTCGTCCGGTGCGCAGGATGCGGGTCCCGTGGTCAAACGGGTGCTGCAAGGCTTGCCGGCGGACCTCTACAACTGAGGTGGCTCGGGTGCGGGGCTGGGTCTGGCAGCCGCGGTGCTGTTCGTGAGCAGCGAGTCGACGCTGAGCCAGGTGTTGCAGACGCGCTGGAATCTGGCTGGCTCCCAGTCGCCCACTCCATGGGGGATTGCTCCCAGCACGGTGAGGCCGGTCACCCGCGGCAGCTCATCGAGATTGCACTGCTCGGCCAGCCCGAGCTCAGCCGGTACGTCGCCCAGCACCAGCCCTGCCACGGCCTGACCAGCGGCAGCCAGCGACTGGACAGTCAACTCGGTGTGGTTGAGAGTGCCCAACGCCAAGCTCGTCACCACGACGAAGCGGACTTGGTGGCCGGCGGCGACCAGGTGGGTTGCCATGTCTGACAGGGTGCCGCCCGCCGTATCGAGCCGGACCGCCACACCTCCCGACCCCTCTATCAACACCACATCATGATCTGCCGCTAAGTCGGTGACCTGCCTGCTGAGCGCGTGGACGGTCGGGAGCGACAGGCCACGGAGTCGGGCCGCCGTGTCGGGAGCCAGCGGGTCCGCCAAGGTGACCAGCTGGTGCACATGGGCGCAGCCGCTCAGTCGCGCGATGGTGGCGATGTCTGGCGGGTCGCCATCACCGGCTTCCCGCTCGGGGCTCGCCCCCGTCTGAGCCGGTTTGATCACGCACACGTCGAGGCCCAACTCGAGGGATCGCCGCGCGATGACCGCCGTCACGATCGTCTTGCCCACACCGGTGCTGGTGCCGGTGATGGCGAGGAACCTCATCTATGCCGCCACGATTTGGAACGAAGTGGCTTCGTCTGAGGTGCAATCGCCGCCAGATCGTTCCAAACCAGTGGGGATGCGACTCGTGGTGCGCGCGGACTCATCCGGCATCGGTTATGGCTGTGATCGCACCGATCACGTCGTCCACCTGGTCGTCGCTCAACGTCGCGCGAGCCGTGAGGCGGAGTCGGCTGACGCCGTCGGGCACCGAGGGTGGGCGGAAGCAGCCGACCCGATATCCCGCTTCCGCGAGCTGCGCCTGCGCATGGAGAGCTTGCTCTGGACTGCGCATGGGAACGGATAGCACTGCCCCAGCTGGCGTCGCGACACCAACGCCCGCCGCCAGACGTGCCGACAGCTCCAGCACCCGCTGGGGCAAAGCCGGCTCCGCTTGCACAACGAGCAGCGCCTCGAGCGCGGCAGCCGTGGCGGCGGGGGCAAGGGCCGTGTCGTAGATGAAGGGTCTCGCCGTGTTGACGAGGTGCTCGATGACGGCTGTCGAACCGAGGACGGCTCCGCCCTGACTGGCCAGCGCCTTCGACAAGGTCAACGTGGTCACGATGTCTGGTCGACCCGCCAGCCCGGCGGCGGCGACCAGCCCTCGGCCCTCCTGGCCCGCGACTGCGATGGCGTGTGCTTCGTCCACGACCAGCACAGCGTCATACTCCGCCACGAGCGCGCCGAGCTCGACCAGCGGGGCGGCGTCGCCGAGCACAGAGTACACCGACTCGACGAGCACCATGGCTCGCGGGTGCTGCCGACCTTTCAGAGCGGCGGCGACGCCCTCCAGATCACTGTGCCGGACGATTTCGAGCCCACCGGCGCGCGCGAGGCGACATCCGTCGACCAACGAGGCATGGACATGGGCGTCACTCACGATCAACGTCTGCGCGTCCGCCAATGCGCTGATGACACCCACGTTCGCCTGGTAGCCGGTGGAGAAGACTAGCGCGGCCTCGTTTCCGGTGAACTCGGTCAAGGCAGCCTCGAGCTCGCCATGCAGCTGCAGGCTGCCGGTGACCAGTCGCGAGGCCGCAGCGCCGGTGCCCCAGCGAAGCGCTGCCTGGGCGGCGGCGTGACCCACGCGGGAGTCCTTCGTCAGGCCGAGATAGTCGTTGCTGGCCAGATCGACGAGGAAACTGGTGGGCCCTCGCGGGTGAAGTTGTCGCTGCAATCCGGCCACAGCACGCTCGACGCTGCGAGTCGCCAGCCACGCCGACAGCTCCCGCTCGCCACCAGAGTGCTTATCGGACAAAGCTCACGCCTCTCCAGCCGCAGCGACCATCGCCGCGCAAATCGTGGCGAGATCTGAGTCGTCGGTGATGTACGGCGGCATCGTGTAGATCAGGTTTCGAAAGGGCCTGACCCACACCCCTCGGTCCATCGCCGTCTGGCTGGCAGCTGCCACATCGACACGATGGTCGAGCTGGATGACTCCGACGGCGCCAAGGGTGCGCACGTCGACGACGTGCGGCAGCAACCGAGCAGGCGCCAACCCCTGGGAGAGCTGGCGTTCGCTCCGCGATACGTCGTCGCGCCACGAGCCCGCTTCGAGGAGGGAGAGATTGGCCAACGCGGCCGCGCACGCGAGGGGGTTCGCCATGAAAGTGGGTCCATGCATAAGCACCCCCGAGTCGCTGGCGCTGACGGCGTGTGCGACTCGGCTCGTGCACAAGGCGGCCGCCAAAGTCACGTAACCTCCCGTCAACGCCTTACCGACGCACATGACGTCGGGAGCAACGCCGCCGTGCTGTGCCGCGAATAGCTCCCCGGTGCGACCGAAGCCCGTGGCGATCTCGTCGAAGATCAGCACCGCACCATGTTCGTCGGCGATCTCGCGTAGCACCGCCAGGCAGTGTGGGTTGTAGATATGCATGCCGCCGGCGCCCTGCAGTACAGGCTCACAGATGATGCCGGCCAGCTCGTCGGCATGGCGATCCGCGAGCTGCCGCGTCTGCTGCGCCCATCCTGCGATGTCGGCGTCGATGCCTGTAGGTGGCCGTTCGGCGAACAGCTGCCGGGGAAGTGTTCCCGTGAACATCGAGTGCATGCCGCCCTGGGGATCGCACACACTCATCGCACCGGCGGTGTCGCCGTGATAGCCACCCCGCAAGGCCATCAGCCGGGTGCGGTCTGCTCTGCCGAGCCCGCGTTGGTATTGCAGCGCAATCTTCAGCGCCACCTCGACACTGACCGAGCCAGAGTCTGCGAAGAAGACGTGTCGCAGCCCCTCAGGGGTGATGTCGATCAGAGCCTGCGCCAGCTCGACGGCTGGCCGGTGGGTCAACCCACCGAACATGACGTGCGCCATCGAGGCGGTCTGTCGTCGTATCGCCTCGTCGATGACTGGGTGGCGATAGCCGTGGATCGCACACCACCACGACGACATGGCATCGATCAGCTGCCGCCCGTCTGCGGTGGTGAGCCGGACGCCGTCCGCACTCTCGATCAGCGTGGTGGGTGTCGGGTGCGTCATCGAGGTGTAGGGATGCCAGACGTGCTCGCGGTCGAAGGCGAGGAGGGTCTGGGGATGAGTCAACGGTGCGGTCGGCATGGTGAGCCGAGGCTACAGACTGATGAAGTCCCGAAGCCATTGGTCAATGGCTCGCAGCGTCTCGTCGTCAGCCGCACCCGCCACTCGAGCGATTCGGTCGGACGAAATCGTCCGGGGCTGCTCGGTCATCGCAAAGCTGGCCTTCGGCAACCTGATACTCGCCCCCGTTCGCGGCCCCGGACGGGGTCGAAGTCGACCTCCACGATGGAACCCCTGGTCAAGGGCAGGTTCACGCTCATCACACACGCTCCAGGGTCAGCCGACGGGCCGAAGGGTAGATTGCGGCCGTGACGCAAACCCCAAGCTCGCCGTCGTCCATCCTCGATGTGGCCCGGGCGCAGGTGCTCGAGGAGGGCCTTGGCTTCGGTGAGCAGCAGCTCGTCGAGATCATGCGCCTGCCCGACTCGGTGCTGCCCGAGCTGCTCGAGCTGGCCCATCAGGTACGACTGAAGTGGTGCGGTCCCGAGGTCGAGGTCGAGGGAATCGTGTCTTTGAAGACCGGCGGGTGTCCTGAGGACTGTCACTTCTGCTCTCAGTCGGGCCAATTCACCTCACCCGTACGGGCGGTCTGGCTCGACATCCCCGAGCTGGTGCGGGCGGCGAAGGAGACAGCAGCGACGGGTGCGTCGGAGTTCTGCATCGTGGCGGCCGTGCGCGGTCCTGACGAGCGACTGCTCGCCCAGGTCAAAGCCGGCATCGAGGCGATCCAGGCCGAAGTCGACATCAACATCGCCTGCTCACTCGGCATGCTGACCCGAGATCAGGTGGATCAGCTGGTCGAGATGGGTGTGCACCGCTACAACCACAACCTGGAGGCGGCGCGCAGCTACTTCCCCCACGTCGTCACCACCCATTCCTTCGAGGAACGCTGGCAGACCTGCGAAATGGTGCGCGAAACCGGCATGGAGCTGTGCTGCGGAGGCTTGGTCGGGATGGGCGAGTCGCCCGAGCAGCGCGCCGAGCTGGCCGCGCAGCTGGCCGAGCTGAAGCCCCATGAGGTGCCGCTCAACTTCCTCAACCCCCGGCCGGGGACACCGTTTGGCGATATGCCCATCATGGATTCCGCTGATGCCCTGCGCACGGTCGCGGCATTCAGACTGGCAATGCCACGCACGATCTTGCGGTATGCAGGCGGGCGTGAGCTGACACTCGGCGAGCTTGGCACCCGCGAAGGGCTGCTCGGGGGTATCAACGCCGTGATCGTAGGCAACTACCTCACGACGTTGGGACGCGACGCAGACGAGGACCTGGCGTTGCTGTCTGATCTGCAGATGCCCATCAAGGAACTGTCCAAGACGCTGTGAACGCCAAGACGCTGTGAACGAAGGAGCAGTCGTGGCCGCGAGCAGCTCGCCATACTGCGACCATTGCGGACACCCCAGCGACAACTCCGGTCATGCGTCATGCCGGGTGAAACGCGAGCTCGAGCCGCCGCGTTTCTGTGCCGAGTGCCGTCGGCGATTGATCGTGCAAGTGACGCCGCGTGGCTGGTCGGCTCGCTGCCCCCGCCACGGCGAGATGCGATCAGTCGGCTGAGCCCGCGAGCGCTCGAACCGGCTGGGGGCGCGGCGGGTTGCGGATCAATGCGTATGACGTCAGACCGCCACCCGCCAGCAGCGCCACACAGATCCACATGGCCTGCTGATAGCCGGCCGAAAGCGCGGCGGGGCGGTCGTAGTCCGCACCGGCCAGGCCGACGACCGCAGGCAGCGCCGAGACCGCCAACAGCGACCCGGCTCGCGCGACAGCATTGTTCACGCCACTGGCGATGCCCGCGTTGCGGTCAGGCGCAGCGGCAAGGACGGTCCCCGTCAGGGGCGCGACCAACAGCGCGAGCCCGAGCGAGAACACGACGAGGCCGGGGAAGATGTCGAGCCAGTACGTCGATTGGGCGTCGACCAGCGCCAACCAGGCGATCCCAGCAGCGCAGACAAGGGGTCCGAGCGCCATCGGTAGGCGTGGCCCGATCCGGGAGGAGAGCGCGCCGCCCTGCTTGGCGAGCAGCAACATGACCAGAGTGATCGGCAGCGTGGCGACCCCGGCGCGTAGTGGTCCGTACCCGACGACGGTCTGGAGATCGAGCACGAGGAAGAAGATGACTCCACCGAGGGCGGCATAGACCAGCAGCGTCATCGCGTTGGCGGCGCTGAACTGACGTGAGGCAAAGAGACTGGTGGGCATCATCGGGTGGTCACTTCGCTGCTCGACCACGATGAACGCGACCATGCTCGCCACCCCCACGACACCCGTGCCGATGACCAACGAGGGCGGTGAGGTTTGCGACTCGATGAGCGCGAACGTCATACCGGCAAGGCCGACGGCACCGAGTGCGGCACCGGCCATGTCGAAACTTCTCACTGCCTGAGGGTCTCGGGTTTCGGGGACACATCGGCTCGCGATCAGCACGGTGACGACGGCGATCGGCAGGTTCAGCAAGAACACCCACCTCCAGTCGGCGTACTGAACCAGCCAGCCGCCGACGAAGGGCCCTAGTGCGGCGGCGATACTTCCAAGCCCTGACCAGGACCCGATGGCCTTCGGTCGGTCCTCCGGGCGAATGGCTCCTTGGATCATCGCGAGACTGCCGGGAGTCAGCAGCGCCGCCCCAACTCCTTGCACCACGCGGGCGAGGATCAGTTGCCCCGGTGTCTGGGCGATCCCGCAAAGCAGTGACGCCAGCGCGAACCAGACGACGCCGATCACAAAGATGCGCCGTCGGCCGAACCGGTCGCCTAACGAGCCTCCCAGGAGGATGAGGGAGGCGAGTGCAAGGAGATATCCATTGGAGATCCACTGCAGCTGAGAGAGACTCGCCTCGAGATCTTGGCCGATCTTGCGCAACGCCACATTGACGACGGTCCCGTCGAGCATGGCCATCCCGGAGCCGAGCACGGCGGCCGCAAGGACACCTCGGCCGGCGCTGCTCTCGAGCCGGAGGGGTTCAGCCAATGCGGCATCCGTCATTGCCGGGAACAACTGCCAGCCGCCAGCGCTTATTCCTGCCGCATCATCAGCCCTGAGGCCGCCCGCCGCGTGGACGGTTTGTCCGTTGGCCGTGCTGGTGTGCGAGCATAGTTCGTTCAACTTTTGCACAGGAGAGGCCAAGCACCGGTGCCAGACGCCATTTCGGGCCACGCCGTCGAACAAGAGATCAAACACGAGCAGTCGGTCGTGGATCGGGTCTACGCACGCCTCGACGCTGCGGCGGAATCCGCCAAGTCGCTGGCTGCTGAGGGTCATGCGCGGGCGAGGTTGGGCAATGAAGGCGGCTTGGTGGAGCGCGACGCCATGGTCTTCCAAGCAGCACGGCGACTCGCGATGCTCGACGCCGCCCACGAAGGGCTGGTGTTCGGGCGCCTCGACATGCGCGGCGGGGACGCGCGCTACATCGGCCGCCTCGGGCTGCGCGACGCCGACCGGGAGATCCTCCTGATCGACTGGCGCGCTCCGGCCGCCTCGGTTTTCTACCAAGCGACCGCTCAAGACCCCGCCGGGGTGGTCAGGAGGCGGGTGCTGCAGTCCGTCGCCGACCGCGTCGTCGGCGTCGAAGACGACCTGCTGGATGTCGAGAACGCGCCCGACGATCTGGTCGTCGTGGGCGAAGGCGCCTTGATGGCGTCGCTCACGAGGTCTCGGGACCGTACGATGCATTCGGTCGTCGCCACGATCCAGAAGGAGCAAGACCACGCGATTCGCGCTCCGCAGAAGGGCGTGACCACGATCAGCGGGGGGCCCGGCACGGGCAAGACAGTCGTGGCGCTGCACCGGGCGGCATACCTGCTCTACACCGATCGACGGCGTTTCGAGGGCGGTGGAGTGCTCGTCGTGGGACCCAATGCCGTCTTCAAGTCCTACATCGAGCGGGTGCTGCCGTCACTCGGCGAGACCAGTGTCTCTCTGCGCGCCCTGGGTGAGGTGGTCGACGGGATTCGGGCGGTCAGGCATGACGTGCCGGCGGTCGCGGCCGTCAAGGGTTCGGCCCGCATGCGTGACGTTCTCGTCCGTACGGCGAAGGGACCCGTCCCTGCCGCGCCTGATGACTTCCGGGTGTTCTACCGCGACGACGTCTTGACGCTCGACGCGAAGGAGTTGCATGGCTTTCGGCGTTCCCTGCTCAGCTCTGGCGGCCGACGCAACAAGCTCGCCTCCAAAGCCCCAGACGAGTTGATCGACAGGCTGTGGGACAAGGTCCGAGGCGACCGTGCCCTCGAACGGGGCAAAGACGAGTTCGTGAACACGCTGTGGGGCAGTCGGCTGTTCACCGACTTTGCGCGTGCTTGGTGGCCTGTCGTCGACGCCGTCGACGTGCTCGGGTGGTGGGGCGACCGCGACCGTTTGGCGACCGACGCGGGAGACGCTTTGACGGCAGGCGAGGTCGACGATCTGGTCGAGTCGTTCGGTGCCACCGATTTCAGCATCGAGGATGTCGCCTTGCTCGACGAGCTGCGATACCTGCTCGGGGAGCCACCTGACCCTGAGCCGGAACACGATCCGCTCGAGGACCTTCACGACGACCTCGTTCCCGAGCTGTCGACGATGGACGAGCGCTCCAGCAGAAACCCGATCGCGGGGGAGACGCAACTCGGTGAGCGACCGACCGGTTCTGTCGAGGATGACGGGTATGCCCATGTGCTCGTCGACGAAGCGCAGGACCTGTCACCCATGCAGTGGCGAATGCTGGCCAGGCGCGGCAAGCGTGCCAGCTGGACCATCGTTGGAGACGCGGCGCAGAGCTCGTGGCCGTCAGTCAGTGAGGCCGCGGCCGCCCGCGCCGAGGCTCTCACGGGCAAGGACCAGAACTCGTTCCGCCTCTCGACCAACTATCGAAACTCCGCTGAGATCTTCGAGTTGGCGGCTGACCTGGCGCGAGAGCGGATCCCGGGAGCTGACCTGCCGCTCGCCGTACGCCGGACTGGCATTGAGCCACGACTCACGGAGGTCGCTGCACCTCAGCTGGGCGACACGGTTCGCGACGCCGCCGATCGGCTGGGGGCCGACCTCGCCGGCACCGTGGGTGTTGTCGTCCCGGTCGGATGGGTATCGAGGGTCGAAGACTGGCTGCACGAGCGGGATCGCAACCGGGTGCCAGTCCTCGAGGCCCTCGACACCAAGGGGCTGGAGTTCGACGGCATTGTCATCGTCGAGCCCGACCAGATCGTCGCTGACTCCGACGCGGGCATCCGCACTCTGTATGTCGCGTTGACCCGCGCCACTCAACGCCTGGACATCGTCGGGACCAGCTCACGCTGGAACCCCCGCTAACTACTCCGCCTGCTCCGCCCGAGGATTGGTGTCCAGCGAGCTCGTGGGACATGTTCCTTCCCGAGGGGCATGAGACGCCAATCTTGGTGGCGGGGGGTGGACAGCCGGTGGGGGCTCTTGACGTTCTGAGACGATGGGAACCATGACAGATCAGTCCGGCCCGCAGGCTCTGCTCGACGAGATCCTCAGCCGGCCGGCATACGCCCTCATTCGTCTGCAGGGTGCAGACACGGTGACCCTCCTAGGTGGCACCCGGGTCGACCACGAGTGGCTGAGCGACATACCGCTCGATGAGGGGACACCGCCTGAGGGGCGGCGGTTCGATCGTCTGCTCTGTATCCCATTCGCGCAGATCCGCGAGCGCGGCTTCGAGGTGCATGACGATGCGGCGCCGCTGTCGAGCCTCGAGATCGACATAGAGCATGAGGTTCCCCTGGCTGAGCTGCTCAGGTGCCTGCCCGACGAGCCGATCGAGATCGAGGGGGCCCACGGGTTCGACATCGGCGACGAGGAGTATGCCGAGATCACCGGTCGGGTGATCTCCGACGAGATCGGCAATGGCGAGGGCGCCAACCTGGTCATCGGCCGCAACTATCGCGCCACCATTGCCGACTGGGACAACCGCAAGGCACTCACCGTTTTCCGTCGTCTGCTCGAGCGGGAGCGCGGTGCCTACTGGACGTTCGCCGTGTTCACCGGTGATCGCTACCTGATCGGAGCCAGCCCCGAGCGCCATATCAGCGTCCATGGCGGCGAGGTGCGGATGAACCCGATCAGCGGCACCTTCAGAGCCGGCGCCATCAGCGACTTGGCCGAGCGCAGGCGGCAGCTGCTGGACTTCCTCGACGACGAGAAGGAGATCTACGAGCTCTTCATGGTCGTCGACGAAGAGCTCAAGATGATGTGTGACATCTGCAGCGAGGGTGGACAGATCCTCGGTCCCTTCCTCAAACCGATGACCCACCTGATCCACACCGAGTATCTGCTCGCCGGGCGTACCTCGCGCGACGTGCGCGATGTATTGCGGTCGTCGATGTTTGCTGCCACAGTCACCGGCAGTCCGGTCGAGAACGCTTGCCGGCTCATCAAGAAGTACGAGACACAGGGCCGTGGCTACTACGGAGCCGTGCTGGCCCTGCTGGGGCGCGACGGCGATGGCCGCGTGACCGCAGATGCCCCGATCCTCGTGCGGACGGCGGATGTGAGCGCCTCAGGCGACCTCCGCGTCGCTGCTGGAGCGACCCTCGTCCGCGACTCAGACCCGGATTACGAAGTGGCTGAGACCCACGCCAAGGCAGGCGGCATCCTCACCGCCTTCGGACTCGTCCCCGCACCCGTCGCATCATCGGCGGAGATCGCCGAGCTGGCAAGGGACTCCGATGTCCTCGTTTCGCTGGCCAAACGGAACTCACGGCTGAGTCGGTTCTGGTTCAACGACCAGTCCGACGCCAAGCCGGAGCCGGTCCTCGCGGGCAAGCATGTCGTCGTGCTCGATGGGGAGGACGACTTCGTCGCCATGCTGTGCCATGTGCTGGGTGTGCTCGGCATGACGAGTGAGACAGTGCGCCACCACGACTACGCACCGGGCGCCTTCGACGCGGCCGATGTGGTGATCGTCGGGCCCGGACCCGGCGATCCACGCGACCTCGAGGACGCCAAGATCAAAGCGGTGCGGTCGGCTGTCGACGACCTGCTGGAGGCTCAGAAGCCCTTCCTGGCCGTGTGTCTGGGCCATCAGGTCTTGTCGGGGGCATTGGGTTTGCCGTTGGCATACAAGGACATCGTCTTCCAAGGAACCCAAACCGAAGTGAGCCTGCTCGGCCGTCAAGAGCGGGTCGGGTTCTACAACACCTTCGTGGCAAGGGTGGTCGATGAGACGAGCCTGCCTGAGGGCATCCAGATCGATCGTGAAACCGCGACGGGAGACGTGCATCTGCTCACAGGCCCGCACTATCGCGGCGTCCAGTTCCATGCCGAGTCGATCCTGACGGAGAACGGCTTCGACCTGGTCCGCGAGCTGATGCTTGCCCTCTTGGGAGAGTAGAGGCGGCCTGCGTGCCTCGCGTGCTGGTGATCGACCACTACGACTCCTACACCTACAACCTGGTGCATCTCATCGCGTCCGTCTCGGGCGTCCTGCCTGAGGTGGTGCAGCACGACGACCCAGAGGCAATCCCCGCATGGCAGCGGGGATATTCACACCTGGTGCTGTCACCGGGACCCGGCACGGTCAATGACCCGCGCGACTTCGCCCTGGGCCGCCAGGTCATCGCCGAGAGCGCCGTGCCGGTGCTCGGCGTGTGTTTGGGCATGCAGGGCATCGTCTCGGTGCTCGGTGGTTCGGTCGATATCGTTGAGCCAGCACATGGTGATCTTGCGGCCGTCGAGCACACAGGTCGCGGGTTGTTCGCCGGAGTCCCGCAGGGTGTCCAGGTGGTTCGCTACCACTCCCAGGCGGTGATCGAGGCGCCTGACTGCGTCGAGGTGACCGCGTGGTGCGACGGTCCAGACGGGCGGGTCGTGATGGGAGTGCAGCACTCTCGGCGCCCGCTGCACGGAGTGCAGTTCCATCCGGAATCGGTGCTGACGGAGCACGGCGCCACCATGGTCGGCAACTTTTTGGCGCTGTCTTGAGGACTGTTTCGTGGGAGTGGGTGGAGCCGGAGGACTTCTTCGTCTCCCACGTCGCGGGGCGGCCTAGGTCTTTTTGGCTCGACGGCACAGGATCCAGGCCGTGGTCTGGACGCATGTCGTACGTCGGCTGGCTCGATGACGCAGACCCCAGTCTCACCCTGCATGCCGCCACAGCGACAGTGACCCAACACGGCGCAGACAGGCCCCGCATTGTCGGCAGCAACATCTTCGAAGTCCTGGCGGACCATCCGAGCCGGGTTTCGACTCCGGGTGCTCAAGCGGGCTGGGTGGGTTTCTTCGGGTACGCCGCCAGACCGGACCTTCCAGCCCAGCTCGATCCGAGCCCGGAGGTCGTCGACGCCTGCTGGATGCGCGCCGACCGCTATGTGGCGTTCGACCACCAGCGCCGACGTGTCCTCGCCATCGGCGCTGTTGACCAGGCAGGCGGTTGGCCTGGTGAGGTGGCCGAGCTTCTCGCCTCGACGGCCCCTGCTCCGCATCTTGACGCTATCGAACTCACGTCGGCTCGCCTGGTCTCCACGTGTGCTCCCGAAGAGTTCGCCATCGCGTTCGACGAGGTGCAGGCGCAGCTCAGGCTCGGCAATTCCTATGAGACCAACCTAACCTTTCGCACCGTGGTCGAGTCCGCCGCTGACCCGGTCGACGTCTATCGAAGGCTGCGTCGGTTGAACCCCGCGCCGTACGCCGCGTTGATCACGCACCACGGCACCCACCTCCTCAGCAGTTCGCCGGAGCGGTTCGCGACCGTCGATGCCACGGGACTCATCGAGACCAGGCCGATCAAGGGCACCACCTCCCGCGACCCCGACCCGGCGAAGGATCAGGCAGCGGCGCAGCGACTGCGAGCTGAGCCCAAGTTCGTCGGAGAAAACCTGATGATCGTGGACCTGTTGCGCAACGACCTCTCACGAGTATGCGAAGTCCGCTCGGTACATGTCACGAACCTGATGCACGTGGAGACGTACCCTTCTGTGCACCAGCTCATCACCACCATCGAGGGCCAGCTTCGCTCGGACGTCAACACCCTGGCGGCGCTGCACGCGCTCTTCCCCGGCGGCTCGATGACGGGCGCTCCCAAGCTGCGCACGATGAGCATCATCAGTGCTGTCGAGTCAACACCTCGGAGTGCCTACGCGGGCGCGCTCGGCTGGATCCTCGACGATGGCAGCGCCGACCTCGGCATCACGATCCGTTCGCTCGTGCACCGTGACGGCAGGTATGAACTCGGGACGGGCGGAGGGATCACCGTGCGCTCTCGTTGCGACGAGGAGTTTGCAGAAACGCGGTGGAAGGTGCAGACCCTGCTCAGCGCCTTGGGCCTGCCGGCCGTGACCTCGATTCGTCCGACTGGACCGCGCTTCGACTAGCCGCGCTCACTCGGACGAATCGCGTCTGCGCTCAGTCGGAGCCGAGCTCGATCTCGACTCCTCGTGGCTCGCCCACCACTTCGCCGTCCGCTCTCGACGACGAAACCATCAGCGTGACCGTGTCGCCAGGCCGGTAGGACCGCACCGTTGCCACCAGCGAGTCGGAGTCGGGGATGGCCACGTCGTCGACCTTTGTGATCACGTCACCCACGTCGAGTCCGGCTCCGTCTGCTGCCGTGCCGTCTTCGACTGTCTGCACCAAGGCGCCGCCCGGTAGCCCGAGGTCATCACTGGCGTTCCCCACCGAGACGCCGATTCGGGCATGGGTGGCCGGCTCACCGGCGCGGAGCTGTTCGACGATGGCGATCGCGTCGCTGATGGGGATGGCGAAGCCGAGGCCGATGGAACCACCCTGGGCGCCTGCGTTTGCCATGTCGGTGCGGATTGCCGAGTTGATGCCGACGACGTTGCCCTCGATATCGATCAACGGCCCCCCCGAGTTGCCGGGGTTGATGGCCGCGTCTGTCTGGATGGCGGGGAAAACGGTCTGTTCTCTGGAGTCAGCAGCGACACCGGTGCTCACGGGCCGGTTGAGCGCGCTGACGATCCCGCTGGTGACCGTGCTCTCAAGGCCGAAGGGGGCGCCCACGGCCACCACCTGATCCCCCACGGTCAACGAGTCGGAGTCGCCTAGGGTGGCGGGCGCGAGGCCGCTGACGTTTTCTGTCTGGATGACGGCCAGATCGGTCAGCGGGTCCCGGCCCAATATCGTGGCCTCAGCCGTCATGCCGTCAGAGAAGCTGACGGCAAGCTTGCCTCCGTCGGCGGCGACCTCGACCACGTGGTTGTTGGTGAGGATCTGGCCGTCCTGGGTCAAAATGATGCCTGAACCAGAACCCTTCCCAGCCCCGCCGGCGGCATAGATCTTGACGACGGAAGGCAGTGTTTCCGCGGCCGCAGCCTCGATCGCGCCGGACGCTTCAGCCGCTGGATCGGCCGCAGCACCACCGGTGCTGGTGTCTGCGCCGCTCCGCACCAGAGGCGTCTGATCCGACTGGCTGGAAGCCTCGTCGAACAACGCCGCGCCGCCGACGCCAGCAGCTCCGCCGGCGAGGGCACCCAACAAGGTCGCCGCCACGAGGATGCGTCCCGCTCGCAGCGACCTGTCGGTCCCAGTCGGCGGGGGCGGCGGCTGTGTGTGAGGCGACAAGCCTGGCGGGTAAGGCAGCGGCGTACCCCCGGGTGTCATCTGCGGGCTAACTCCACCGAGGCCGAAGCCTCGTGGCGGCTGCGGCTCCCGTGGCCAGCTCGGACGTTGCTCGGGCGGCGGCAGGGGTTGCTCGTGGCTCATGCTCACCAGCATCCCTGGTCTATCTAAGACACGGCTGAAAACGGTCGAATACTGCTCTGAGACAAGAGGTCACATCGGTTGAGGACCGGCGAGAAGCTGCGCCAGCTCGAGCCCGACTCAGATATGCGCGGGCGAGCTCCCTGTCGCGGGGGCCGTGGGGCTTGCTGCTGTGTCAGCTGCACCAGGGAGCTGGTGCTCTAGATCGGGGTGGCCGGGCAGCGCCAAGGTGAAGATCGAGCCACGCGGCTGACGCCTCGCCGCGGAGACGGAGCCGCCATGGCGAACGGCGGCTTGGCGCACGATCGACAAGCCGAGGCCGGAGCCGGGCATGGTGCGGGCGTCCGCAGCGCGATAGAAGCGCTCGAAGATCATCGGCAGGTCGGTGTCGCTGATTCCGCTCCCGTCGTCGGTCACGGTCAGGACTCCATCGCGTAGGCGCACCCCGACCGTGGCGCCTGCGGGACTCCACTTGGCCGCGTTGTCGAGCAGGTTGGTCACCGCGCGTTCCAGGATCTGGCTTTCGCCGACGACCCACCACGGCGACGTTTCGACCTCGAACCTCAAGCCGGGTGCGCGTCTCTTGACCCGCTGCACTGCTTGATCCACAACGTCGGCGAGATCGAGCGGCTCAGGCGCACGGTCGAGTGGCTCATCTCGGGCAAGCTCTACGAGGTCGCCTACGAGCGTCGACAGCTCCTCGACCTGGGCGGTGGCGTCGGTGAAGATTTCATCCCGCTGCTGCGGGCTGAGGCCCCCGCGCCGGTCGGCGAGCGCAAGCAACTCGAGGTTGGTGCGCAGACTTGTCAAGGGGGTACGCAGCTCATGGCCTGCGTCAGCGATGAGACGACGTTGCCGGTCGCGTGACGCGGCCAGCGAGGCGAGCATGTCGTTGAAGGAGGTGGCGAGCCGAGCCAACTCGTCGTCACCGGTGACTTCGATCGGGGTGAGTTCGCCAGTCCTGGCGATGTGCTCTGCGGCGGCGCTCATCCGTCGTACGGGCATCAAGGCGGACCGGGCCACGGCGGCACCGATCACACCGGCGGCGACGATGCCTGCGAGCCCGACGAAGAAGAGCACCACACCCATCTGGTCGAGCGTGCGCTCGATCGGCTCCGACGACTGCACAAACAACAGAGCCCTCCCAGCACCTGCCGGCACGGCTGCCGCCCTGTCGTCGTAGCCGTCGCGGCTGATGGTGCGCAGCGACTGCTGCCGTGTCCCGGCCGCCACGTCAAGCTCTGCCGCAGACGCCGGGCTGACCCACCCCGCTGTCTGGCGAGGGTAGATGGTGCCGTCGGCATAAACGACGTAGATGCGCAGGTCAGCAGCGCCAAGGACTTCGGGGGGCAGATCACTGAGAGTGGCGTCCTCGACCAAGTTGGTGGTCGTCGCCGCAGTCGCCCGCTGTAGCAGCGAGTCGTCGAGCCGTTCGTGCAGCTGCGCTCGCAACGTGACATATGCCGCCAGGGTGGCCATCAACACCGACAACCCCACTGCGCACGCGGCCAGCAGAGCGATCCGGCTGGCCATCGACATCCGCCCTGTCAAGGCGAGAGCCCCTCGGCCGCCCCGGCCGCAGCGCGAGGGTAAACACCGCCGGACCCGCAGGTGCCGCTGGCAGCGAGCCGGGCCTCGATCACGGAGGACTTTCTCGCAGCACGTAGCCGACACCTCGGACGGTGTGCAGCAGCCGGGACTCCCCCTCAGCCTCGGTCTTTCGGCGCAGGTAGCCGACATACACCTCGAGCGAGTTGGCGGTGGTGGGGAAGTCATAACCCCACACCTCTTCGAGGATGAACGCCCGCTCCAGCACTCGTTTTGGCCGCCGCATGAACAGCTCGAGCAGGTCCCACTCAGTGCGGGTGAGCGTGATGCTGCGGTCCCCGCGGGTGACCTCACGGGTCACGGGGTTCATGGTGAGATCGGCAAAAGTCAGGGGGCCGTCGTCTCCCGACGCCGTGCCGAGGGTACGGCGGCGAAGCATGGCCCTGACGCGTGCCAACAGCTCTTCCAGCGCGAACGGCTTGGCCAGGTAGTCGTCCGCGCCGGCGTCGAGTCCATCGACTCTGTCCCCGACGGAGTCTCGGGCGGTGAGCACGAGGATCGGCAGGTCGTTGCCGGCAGCACGCAGTGCC
>JACCZJ010000188.1 GCA_013696065.1 Nocardioidaceae bacterium | reverse complement strand
CTCGCCGTCGACGTCGAGGTCGGTGTAGCCGTTGAAGGCGATCGGCTCGTCATACTGCGAGGTCTGGAAGTTCTTGGGCATGTCCGGGTAAAAGTAGTTCTTGCGTGCGAAACGACACCACGGGGCGATCTCGCAGTTGAGCGCCAGCCCGATCCGGATGGCCGACTCCACCGCCTTGGCGTTGAGGACGGGCAGTGCGCCCGGCAGGCCGAGGCAGACCGGACAAGTCTGGGTGTTGGGTTCGGCACCGAACGTCGTGGAGCACCCGCAGAACATCTTTGACACCGTGTTGAGCTCGACGTGCACCTCGAGGCCCATGACCGGGTCGAATCGCTCGAGCGCCTCGTCGAAGGGCATCAGAGCGGCGCCGGTGGCGGTGGTCGTCATGCGGTCACCTCGTCTGCGTGGCGTGGGGAAGCAACGCCTAGGGATGGGGCTTGCTCGAGCAGCGGGCCACCCCACTGTTCTTCGAGGCTGGCTTCGAGCACAGCACCGACGGTGTAGAGCCGCGCGTCTTCGAGGGCGGGCGCCAGGATCTGGATGCCGGCCGGCAACCCGTCTTCGTCGGCGAGCCCGCTCGGCAACGACATACCGGGAACTCCCGCGAGGTTGGCCGGGATGGTCGCGATGTCGTTGAGATACATGGCGAGGGGGTCGTCCAGCTTTTCGCCGATCTTGAAGGCCGTGGTCGGGGCGGTGGGCGAGACCAGGACATCGACCTGCTCGAAGGCAGCCCGAAAGTCCTGGGTGATCAGGGTGCGCACCTTCTGCGCCTGCCCGTAGTACGCCTCGTAGTAGCCGCTGGACAACGCGTAGGTGCCGAGGATGATCCGGCGCTTCACCTCGTCTCCGAAGCCGGCCTCGCGGGTGGCCTCCATGACTTGCTCGGCACTCGGCGCGGCGACACGGTCAGGGCTGACCCGCAGGCCATAGCGCATGGCGTCGAACTTGGCGAGGTTGCTACTCGCCTCGCTCGGCAAGATCAAGTAGTAGGCCGCCAAGGCCAGCTCGAAGTGCGGGCAGGAGACCTCGACCACCTCCGCGCCTGCCTTGACCAGCAGCGCCACCGCATCGTCGAACCTCGCCTGCACCCCCCGTTGGTAGCCCTCGCCACCGAGCTCCTTGACGATTCCGACCCGAAGGCCAGTGATGTCCTTGCGACGAGCCGCTTCGGCCATCGAGGGCCACGGCTTGTCGATGCTCGTGGAATCCATCGGGTCGTGACCACCGATGACGTCGTGCAGCAGCGCTGCGTCGAGGACGCTGCGCGCCACCGGCCCGGCCTGGTCGAGGCTGCTGGCCAGCGCCACAAGGCCATAGCGGGAGACTCCCCCGTATGTCGGTTTGACGCCGACCGTCCCCGTCACCGCCCCGGGTTGGCGGATGGAGCCGCCGGTGTCGGTGCCGATGGCCAGCGGAGCCTGATAGGCCGTGACGGCTGCGGAAGAGCCACCACCGGATCCGCCGGGGATGCGTTCGAGATCCCACGGGTTGCGGGTGGGGCCGTAGGCCGAGTGCTCGGTCGAGCTGCCCATGGCGAACTCGTCCATGTTGGTCTTGCCGAGCATCGGCATACCGGCTTGGCGCAGACGGGTGACGATCGTGGCGTCGTACGGCGGGATCCAGCCCTCGAGGATCTTGGAGCCACACGTCGTCGGCACGCCTCTGGTTGCGACGATGTCCTTGACGGCGATGGGGACTCCGAGGAGTGGTGGCAGCGAGCCGCCCTCTGCCCGGCGCCTGTCAGCCTCGGCCGCCTGGGCGAGTGCGCCCTCGGCATCGACGTGGAGGAAGGCATGGACGGCCCCGTCGACGTCCGCGATGCGGTCCAGGTGTGCCCTCGTCGCTTCGACGGAAGTCACGTCCCCTGCCCGTAAGGATTCGGCCAAGGCGACGGCTGACAGCCGGGTCAGCTCGTTCATACCTCTTCCCCAAGGATGCGGGGCACCATGAACCGCTGCTGCTCGACCTCGGGGGCGCCGGCCAGTGCGTCCTCCGGTGAGAGGCTGGGACGTTGTTCGTCGGGGCGGAAGACATTCTCCAGGGGCACTGCATGTGAGGTGGGCGCGACGTCTGTGGTGTCGACCGCGCTGATGGCGGCCACGGACTCGAGAATCACCGCGAGCTGGGGCGCGAGATGGTCGAGCTCGGCGTCGGAGAGGTCGATGCGGGCCAGGTGCGCGAGGTACGCAACCTCATCGCGGGTGAGGGTCGTGGCGGAGCTGGACGTCGTGGCGGGGTCGGACGTCGTGGCGGGGTCGGACGTCGTGGCGGAGCTGGACGTCGTGGCGGAGCTGGACATTACGGGGTCGGACATGGCCGCAATCCTAATGGGCGCGACAGCACCCGCTTTCCGCCAGCCCGTACCCCGCGCAGCTCGGCGTTCAGTCCCCACCAGCAGGCCATCCAAGAGCGCTAGCGGCAGCCGTGGCCCTCGACGCACGGAGCGAGCTTCCGCGGGCAGCAAGGTGAGAACTGCGCCCCCGTTGTCAACGGAGTGGACTCGATCCTCAGATAGCCGCGCCATCACGCCCGTGCCTTGCCAGCCTTTCGGCTGGCCGCCTCCCCATCCGAACTGCTACACGAACGGGAGTCCCCACCACTCACCATCAAAGAGCACCGGCTCTACCCAACAGTGACCCACCTCGAGAACGGCTGCGTCCGGCTCGGCGCCTCCCGCGAAAGACGACGAGGCGCTGCTTTCGCCTGTAACGGTGCGGCGCCGCCAGCCAGCCGGTCAGCCGCCGGTCTGCATCTGATTGAAGACGATCCAACCCAGCGTGACGCAGAGCCCGAGCAAGGAGATGACCGCAGCCAAAGCGAGGACAAAGGCCTCACGCTCACTTTGCGAGGTGGGCACACCCAGCGGATCGATGCCGTCTGGCCAGCTGGGGTTATCGTCTGGGTGACCGGGGCCATCGTCTGGGTGACCGGGGTCATCGAGAGCTGCGTCGCCATGCGGCCGCTCCGTCGGCAAGTCGGGTCCACTCTGGCCGGGTGGGTTGACACCGTCGGGTGCTGTGTCATGGCCGTGGGGCATGGTCGTCATGCCTCCCCGACCCTCGCCGCTGGCCTGGCCGCCTCAGGGCCCTGGCTCAGCAGTACCTCGAAGCCTGCCTCGTCGAGAACGGGGACTTTGAGCGTGACGGCCTTGTCGAGCTTGGACCCTGGCGCCTCCCCCACGACCACGAACGCGGTGTTCTTGGAGACTGACGCGCTGGCCTTGCCTCCTCGCACCACGATCGCCTCCTTCGCCTCGTCGCGGGACCACCGCTCGAGTGACCCGGTGACGACGACCGACAATCCCTCGAGAGTTCGCTGCACGGAGTCGTCTCGCTCGTCGGCCATCCGCACACCTGCCGCTCTCCACTTGTCGACCATTGCTCGATGCCACTCGACCTCGAACCACTCCCGCACCGACTCGGCGATCGTCATACCGACACCTTCGACTGCCGCAAGCTCCTCGATCGAGGCTTTTTGGATGGCGTCGAGGAACCCGAACTCCTCTGCCAATGCGCGCGCGGCCGTGGGGCCGACATGGCGGATGGACAGCGCCACCAAGACCCGCCACAACGGCTGCTCCTTGGCCTTGGCGAGGTTGGTGAGCAATCGAACGCCGTTCGCCGAGATACCACCGGCGTTTTTAGTGAAGAGAGGCGTGGCGAGCAGAGCGGCCCCATCGAGCGCGAACACGTCGCCCTCGTCAGTGAGAACGCCCGCCTCCAGCAACCCCGCCGCCGCTTCGAAGCCGAGCCCCTCGATGTCAAAGGCTCCTCGTCCCGCGAGGTGGAACAACCGTTCACGGAGCTGCGCCGGACACGACCGCTGGTTGGGGCAGCGGATGTCGGCGTCGCCCTCTTTGGCCGGCGCCAACGCCGTGTTGCATGCCGGGCACTCGATGGGCATGACGAACTCGCGCTCGTCGCCCGTCCTCAGATCCGCCACCGGACCAACGATTTCGGGTATGACGTCGCCCGCCTTGCGCAGCACCACGGTGTCCCCGATGAGAACACCCTTGCGCCTGACCTCTGTCGCGTTGTGCAGAGTGGCGTACTCCACAGTCGACCCCGAGACCCGCACCGGCTGCATGCGCCCGAACGGGGTGACTCGCCCGGTGCGGCCCACATTGACCTCGATGTCGAGCAGCTTGGTGGTGACCTCCTCGGGCGGGTACTTGTAGGCGATCGCCCATCTCGGCGCCCGTGATGTCGAACCAAGGCGGCGTTGCAGTGACACCTGGTCGACCTTGACCACCACCCCGTCGATCTCGTGTTCGACATCGTGGCGGTGCTCGCCGTAGTAGTCGATGAGCTCCTGCACGGCCTCGAGACTGGGCAGCACCTTCGCCTGGTCGCTGACGGGCAGACCCCAGGCGGCCAGAGCGGCATACGACCCTGACTGCCTCTGAGGGTCGAAGCCGCGTCGAGCGCCCAGGCCGTGGCACACCATCCGCAGTGGTCGGGTCATGGTGATGCGAGGGTCCTTTTGCCTGAGCGATCCCGCTGCGGCGTTGCGGGGGTTGGAGAAGGGCGCCCTTCCCGCCTCGACCAACCCAGCGTTGAGCTCCTCGAAAGCAGTCACGGGGAAATAGACCTCACCGCGAATCTCGACGAATCCCGGTGTCGGATACTCCGCCGAGGTGGCCAGCCGGTGTGGGATGCCCTGGATCGTGCGCACGTTGGGTGTGACGTCCTCGCCGGTGCGACCATCTCCGCGCGTCGCCCCCCGGACCAACCGGCCCCCCTCGTAGGTGAGGTTGATCGCGAGTCCGTCGACTTTGAGCTCGCACAGGAATTCGGCCGTGTCACCGGACTCGCGGAGCCGCTCCGACCAAGCCGTGAGCTCCTCGGGCGAGAACGCGTTGTCGAGGCTGAGCATCCGCTCCGCATGCTCAACCGCGGTGAATTGGGTCGAGACGGCGCCGCCGACCTTTTGCGTGGGCGAGTCAGGTGTGCGCAGCTCTGGATAGGCGTCTTCGAGCGCCCCGAGCTCGCGCATCAGGGCGTCGAACTCGCCGTCGCTCACCGTGGGGGTGTCCGTCACGTAGTAGTGCCAGCGATGGCCCTCGACCTGCTCGGCCAGATCACTGTGCCGCTCGCGCGCTTCAGCGGGTGCCGGGGCAACCTCGGCCGGCGGCCCCGCTGCCATCTCAGCCGCTGCCACTCCAGCGGACGCTGCCAGCTCCACTGCGGAGGCGGCTTTTAGTTCGGCTGCGGAGGCGGCCTCCGTCCCGGCTGTGGAGGCGGCTGCCGCCTTGGTTGAGCTGGTCTTGGTCACGAGCCCATCTTGCCGTTTTGCTCCGACAGATTCTGCGCCACGCTTTGCGCCAGGCCCAAAGCCTGCCTCGCCCACGTGGGCGAAGCACCCGCTAGTCCACAGGTCGGTGTCACCACGGTTGGTGGCAGCATCTCGGGATCACTGAAGCCGAGGTTGCTCCACCAGCCCTGCACTCGCCGGGTGACGTCTGCATCCGACGGGGGTTGCCCGGCCTGGTCGAGCGCGGGTATGACGCCGAGCCACACCTGGCGGCCGGTGTCGACCCAGGCGGCCACGTCGTCATACTGTTCGGACGCAAGCAGGCTGAGGTCGAACGACACCGCCTGCAGAGGGGTCTGTCGGAGCACGGCCCATGGGACGCCAGCAGAACAGCAGTGCAGCACCGGCTCAGCCTCAGCCCCGACGATGGCATCGCACGCCCATCCCAGTGCCTGCGCCGCGTCGGCTGCCGTCACCGAGCGATGCCGGCTGAACCCGCTCGCGGTAGGGATTGACCCGGAGAGCACTGCGGGCAACGCTGGCTCATCCACCTGTACGACGAGATCGACTCCGCCGAGCCGACGCCGAACGTCGCTGAGATGGGCGTCCAGCCCCTCCGCCAAGGCTTGGGCGAGATCGCGTCGTCCACCGTGATCGGCCAACACCTTGTCACCGCGCGGCCGCTCGACAGCGGCGGCAAGAGTCAATGGACCGGTGATCTGCAGCTTGACGCTGCCCCGATGGCCCTGCATCAGCTCTTCGAGAGTGTCGAGATCTTGGGCGAGCAAGGAGGCGGCTCGTCGATGGTCCAGGCCAGACGCGTCCGTCAGGCGCCAACCGGCGGGCTGCAAGTCAACCCCCATCCCGGTGATGAGGGAGAGGGTGCGGCCAACCATCGCCGCACCGGCGCCTCTAGCGGGCAGCTCGACGAGATGGGGCAACTCCCCCACCTCGCCCAAGACGATGTGCATAGAGTCGGCGAAGTCCTCGCCTGGCATGGACCCGATTCCCGTGGCTTTGTGTGTCACCTGAGGACCCTAACCGCTCAGCCGGGACCCGGTCAGTGTCGAGTGATTTTCCAGAGCGACGCCAGACTCGGATCGTGGAGGCTCGGAAGGTTAGGCGTGGGCACGGCGACGGGCGGAGGCAATCGTGGCGCTCCCCACCACCCGAGTGCCGTCATACACGACGGCGGCCTGACCGGGAGCGATGCCGCTCGCAGGTTCGATCAGCTCGATCTCGACCTCGTCACCGAGGACGCGGGCAATGGCTCGGTGTTCCTCGCCGTGCGCGCGCAGCTGGACAGTGCACGCCACATCCTCGACGGGTTCGCTGCCACACCAACGTGGCTTGATGCCCATGATGTGGTCGACGTCGAGCTTCTCGCGTGGACCAACCGTCACCGTGCCGGAAACTGGCTCGATGTCGAGCACGTAGCGCGGCTTGCCATCGGGGGCCGGCGTCCCGAGGCGCAAACCCCGCCGCTGGCCGATGGTGAAACCGAACGTGCCCCCGTGGGTGCCGAGCACCTCACCGGTCGTGTCGACGATCTCCCCGGTGCCAGCACCCAGTTTTTCGCGCAACCAGCCAGCCGTGTCGCCATCGGAGATGAAGCAGATGTCGTGGCTGTCGGGCTTCTTCGCCACCGACAAGCCACGCCGCTCCGCCTCCGCACGGACAGCGGTCTTGGTCGAGCCGCCGAGCGGAAACAGGGAGTGCGCAAGCTGCTTCTGGTCCAGCACCCCCAGAACATAGGACTGATCCTTGCCCGGATCCACTGCCCGGTGCATCTCGATCAGTCCGTCGGCGCCGTCTCGCAGCTGCGCGTAGTGGCCGGTCGCCACCGCGTCAAACCCCAACGCCAGGCCTCGCTCCAGCACCGCTGCGAACTTGATCTTCTCGTTGCACCGAAGGCACGGGTTGGGCGTGCGGCCCTCGGCATACTCAGACATGAAGTCCTCGACCACCGAGGAGTGGAACTGCTCGCTCATGTCCCAGACGTAGAACGGGATACCGATCACATCAGCCGCGCGGCGCGCATCGTTTGAGTCCTCGATCGTGCAGCATCCTCGTGCGCCGCTGCGATACGACTGCGGGTTACGGGATAAAGCCAGATGTATGCCGGTGACCTCATGGCCCGCCTCCGCTGCCCGAGCCGCAGCCACCGCTGAGTCGACTCCGCCAGACATAGCAGCCAGCACTCTCATGCGGCCCCGCCTACCGGAAGTCCGACGTTGCTCCCATTGCTGGATGCGCTGCCGCCAGCTCCCTGGCTTGCCGCTCTAGCTCGCTGCACGGCCGGCGCGATGGCCTCGACGAGGCGCTCGACGTCAGACGCAGTCGACGTGTGGCCGAGCGAGAACCGCAGTGAGGCACGGGCGGTGGCCTCGTCGCGGCCCATAGCGAGCAGGACGTGTGACGCCTGGGGCACGCCAGCCGAACACGCAGAACCGGTCGAGCACTCGATGCCTTGCGCGTCCAGCAACATCAGCAGCGAGTCTCCCTCGCATCCAGTGAAGGTGAAGTGCGCGTTGCCGGGCAAGCGCCCGTTGCCCGCGGCACCGTTGAGCTGTGCATCGGGCACGGCGTCGAGAACTCCCGCGATGAGCGCGTCACGCAGCTCCCCCAACTCGACTCCCCGGCTGGGCTGAGATTTGACGGCCAGCTCGGTGGCCCGCGCAAACCCCACGATGGCGGGCGCGTCGAGCGTGCCGGACCGGACATCGCGTTCCTGCCCACCGCCATGCAGCAGCGCGACCAGGTCGGCCTCGCGGCGGAGCAGCAACGCGCCAACTCCGAACGGTCCCCCGATCTTGTGTCCGGTCACCGTCATGGCATCGACGTTCGCTCCCGCGAAGTCGACCGGTACTTGCCCGAGCGCCTGGACGGCGTCGGTGTGCACCGGTATGCCGTACGCGCCGGCGAGGGCGACCACTTCGTCGATCGGCTGCAGCGTGCCCACCTCGTTGTTGGCCCACATCACGCTGACCAGCGCCACACTTTCGGGGTCACGCTCGATCGACGTACGCAGCGCGTCGATCTGCACACCGCCATCTGCGTCGACGGCGAGGAGCTCAACCTCCGCCGCCTCGTGGGTCGCCAGCCAGTGCAGTGGGTCGAGAACGGCGTGGTGCTCGACGGCGCTGGTCAGGATGCGCGTGCGCCGCGCGTCGGCCTGGCGACGGGACCAATAGAACCCCTTGACCGCGAGATTGTCGGCCTCGGTGCCACCAGAGGTGAAGACGACCTCCGACGGGCCGGCACCCAGAGCCGCAGCTATCGCCTCACGTGATTCCTCGACGACCCGTCGAGCCGCTCGGCCTGAGCCATGCAGGGATGAGGCGTTCCCGAGTCGCGCCAGCTGCGCGGCCATCGCGTCGACCACCTCGGGGTAGATCGGCGTGGTGGCCGCGTGATCGAGGTAGGCCACCGACACGGGCAGTTCGTCGTTCATGTGCAGACAAGGGTAGTCGCCGCTCAGAGCTCGGCGCGCCAAGGATGCTGGGGTTCCTTGCGAGCGAGGTAATCTCCGAGCCAGCCGCGAGCTTTGTCGCTGAGCAGTGGCAGGACAGCATGGAAGTCAAGGTTGTCCTTTGGCCGCGCCAACTTCGCCTTGAAGGCCAAGGCGATCTCAGGGTTGAGGTAGCGAATGCCTTCACGCTCCCACGTCACCTGGTCGAGCGGTGCCGCGAAGGCGGTATCGCGTCGTGAAACCCATTCCCGGTCGCGATCGGGGTTCAGCAACACATCGGCCCGCCATGGCGCCAGCGCATGGGCTCGTATCCACACCTGATCTGCCCAGTCCGGCAGAGACTTATCCGGGTCGTTGAGCGGGCATAGCCCCTCAGACCCGGCCGCCCAGACATGAAACCGTCCGGCGAGCGCCTTCGTCAGCGCGGCGACGTCGCGGCGGAAGATCGACACGTCGATGTCTTCGTGGTGACGGCGAAGACCGCTGAAGGCCTCGACGGCGTACCCTCCGGCTACCCACCACGTGAGGCCGGTCGCGTCGAACACCTCCTTGGCCTCAGCCGGCGTCAGTGGATCCCAGAGGCCGTAGAGGCGTTGGAAGGCCTCCTCTTCCTCGCGTGCCACGCACTGAACAAATTTCGCCACAATCGCGTCAGGAGAATCCGCCGCGTCTGCCGTGATCGCCTGTTCGTCGGGCTCCGGCGGTTCTAGCGCCGCGAGCTGCGAGGTCAGCAGCGAACGGGGCATGAAATGTTTCGACCGCTGGCCCATCCGCTCGCGGATGAGATCCTCGCTCCCGTCAACAAACAAGAACCACGCGCCTGGTGCATGGCGCCTCAGCACGTCCCGGTAGCGCCGTTTCAGCGCCGAACAGGTGGCCACCGCCCCCACGTCCTGGTGGTCGGCAAGCCAGCGCCCAATGGCATCGAGCCATGGCTCCCGGTCCTCATGAGTCAGCGGTTCGCCCGCCGACATTTTTTCGATCGCCTCGTCGGTGTGGAAGTCGTCAGCGTCGGCGTAGTCGAGCCCGACACGTCGAGCGAGTAGCTCGCCCACAGTGCTCTTGCCTGAGCCGGAGACACCCATCACGACAACCTGGAGGTGCGGTGGGTCGGCCATCTGCCCACTCTGGCAGACGACAGTGAAGCAGAACCGCGTCGACAGATGCGTTCTCGACTCATACACTCGAGCCATCATGTGGATCTGACATCAGTCCAGCTCGCGCGCGTGTCCTGAGCGGCCCGGCGAGCAAACCCCTCCCTCACGGTGGTGCTGATGTCTGTCCTCGCCCCGCTCCTCGCCCGGGACGTGTCCAAGTCGTATGCCGAGCGACTCGTCCTCGACGGGGTCGATCTGGTCGCCAACCCCGGTCAGCCGCTGGGGCTGATCGGTGAGAACGGCAGTGGCAAATCCACGCTGCTGCGGCTACTCGCGGGCACCGAGGCACCGGACAGCGGTGAGGTCGCCCGCCCTCATGACCTGGGCTACCTCCCACAGAATCCGGAGTTTGCCTTTGAGGCGACGATGGCCGACGTGCTCGACGAGGCCATGGCGCCTCTGCATGAATGTGTACGACGCTTGGAGCAGCTCTCCTGCCGCATCCAAGAGCCAGGTGTGGAGCGCGAGTACGACGAGGCGCTGACGTGGGCACAGCGCCATTCCGCGTGGGACGCCGACCGCCGCACCACGTTGGCGCTGGACCGGCTCGGCCTGGGAGGTGTGTCACCAGAGCGTCGCGTTGCCGCCCTCTCTGGTGGTGAGCGCATTCGCCTCGCGCTCGCCTCGCTCCTCGCCCGCCAGCCCGAATGCCTGCTGCTCGACGAGCCCACCAACCATCTCGATGACGAGGCGATGGAGTTCCTCGAGCAGCTCCTGCTCGAGCTGCCTGGCGTGGTCGTGGTCGCCAGCCACGACAGGGTCCTGCTGGACCGGGTCTGCTCCGTGGTCGTAGACCTCGACCCGTCCCACTTCGGCGTCGACGGCGCTGGCGGAAGCCGCTTCGGAAGGGGTTTCACGTCATACCTGGAGCACAAGCGCAGAGCCCGCCGACGCTGGGAGGAGGCGTTTGTGAGCCAGCAGGACGAATTGAAGCGGCTTCGAAATGCCGCCAAGACGACCGCTCGGCAGGTCGCGCACGACCGCCCCCCACGCGACGGTGACAAGTACATCTATCAGTTCAAGGGTGCGAACGTGCAGGCCACGATCCGGCGCCGCGTGCGCGACGCCGAGCAACGTATCGCGGTCCTCGAACGCGACCAGGTGCCCAAGCCGCCACGGCCCCTCGAGTTCGACCAGCCCCTCACTGTGGCCGGTGGGTCGGCGGCGTGGTTGCAGCTGCGTGGCCTGCGGATCGAAGGTCGACTCTGCGTCGATCGTCTCGACGTGTCAGCCGGTGAGCACCTGCTCATCACTGGGGCAAACGGGTCGGGCAAATCAACGCTGCTCGCGGTCCTCGCTGGCCGGCTGCCGGTGGACAGTGGCGGCTTAACGGTGTCAGCGCGGGGGATCGAGCTGCTGCCACAGGATGTTCGCTTCAGCCGGCCAACCCTGACGGCACGCGAGCTCTTCGCACTCATGGTGGACGAGTCGGCGCTGAGTCTGGGCGAACTCGGCCTGCTTCATCCGCGGGACCTGGGTAGGCCCGTGGGTGCGCTCAGTGTCGGGCAGCAGCGTCGGCTTGCGTTGGCGGTCGTCGTCGCCCGGCGGCCGGACCTGCTGTTGCTCGACGAGCTGACCAACCACATTTCCTTGGCTCTCGCCTCTGAGTTGGAGTCAGCACTCGAACGTTCACCCGGAGCCGTCGTGGTGGCCAGTCACGACCGGTGGCTGCGGCAGCGGTGGAGCGGTCCTACATACGCGCTTCGACCCACGTGACAACCCGGGCAGTGAGCGTGCTGACCGTCAGGACCGGCGGGCCAGCGCCTTTTCGGTGGCCGACTTGAGCACGCGGTGCAGGTCGCCGACGACGCCAAAGTCGACCAACTCGAAAATCGGTGACTCAGCATCCTTGTTGATCGCCACGATGGTTTTGGAGGTCTGCATGCCAGCCCGGTGCTGAATAGCGCCGGAGATGCCCGCCGCGACATACAGCTGAGGCGAGACCGTCTTGCCGGTCTGGCCGACCTGGTAGGCGTGGGGATACCAGCCGGCGTCGACGGCCGCGCGGGAGGCACCGACTGCGGCCCCTAGCGCGTCGGCGAAGGCCTCGACAGCGTCGAAGTCGCCACCGGTGCCGCGGCCGCCAGACACCACAATGGCGGCCTCATTGAGTTCTGGGCGTCCGGTCGCTGCTCGCTGCCGGCGTTCGACGATCCGTGCCGTCTTGGCGGCAGCGCTGATCTCGACGTCGACGGCCTCCTCAGCGGCAGCGCCCTCGGTGGGCTGCGGCGTCACTGCGTTGGGCTTGACCGTGACGATGGGAGTTCCCTTGGTGACCGTTGATGTCACGGTGTAGCCGCCCGCGAAGACTGATTGTGTGGTCGTGACGCCCCCATCGCCCGCCTGGACGTCGACAGCATCAGTGATCAGACCTGAACTGGTCTTGATCGACAACCTGCCCGCTATCTCCTTGCCCTCCGCGTTGGACGAGATCAGGACCGCCGCCGGTTGTTGCGTCTCGACGAGCTGCGCCAAAGCCTCCGCCTTGGGCGCCACGAGGTGGTCGGTCAAGTCAGCCGAGTCGAGCACATAGATGCGCTCCGCGCCGTAGTGCTTCAACGCCTCACGGGCCGTGTCGATCTCGGACCCGAAGAAGACGGCCGCCGGTTCGCCGAGGCGCCGAGCGATCGTCAAGAGCTCGGCCGTGGTCTTGCGCACGGCTCCCTCGACGTGATCGACCAGGACAAGGATCTCGCTCATTCGTCGGACAACTCTCTCTAGATGAACTTCTGGGCGGCCAGGAACTCGACCAACTGGTCGGCGCCGGCGCCGTCCTCGTCCGTCACGATCGTGCCCGCGCTGCGAGGCGGCCGTTCGGCGTACGCCTCGACCCTTGTCCAGGAGGCCTCGAGGCCGACGTCGCCCTCGGCTATACCTAGATCGGCAAGCGTCAGCTCCTCGACAGGCTTCTTCTTCGCGGCCATGATGCCCTTGAACGACGGGTAGCGCGGCTCGTTGGCCTGGTCGGTCACGCTCAACACAAGCGGCGTGGTCGCCTCGATTATTTCGGTGGCGGCGTCACCGTCGCGCCGAACTCGCACGGTGTCGCCCTCCACCGTGACCTCCGAGGCGAACGTCACCTGCGGCATCCCGAGACGCTCGGCCAGCATCGCGGGTATGACGCTCATCGAGCCGTCGGTCGACGCCATGCCACAGAGCACGATCTCGGCTCCTTGACGCTTGACGGCTTCGGCGAGCACGAGCGACGTAGCAACCGAGTCTGAGCCATGGATGGCCTCGTCGATGATGTGCACACCGGAGTCAGCACCCATCTGCAGTGACTTCAAGATGGCCGCGCGGGCGATGTCTGGGCCCATCGTGAGCACCGCGACCTGGGCCTCCCCCGATTCGTCGGCGTCGCGGATCTTGAGCGCCTCCTCGACGGCATACTCGTCCAGCTCGGACAGCATCCCGTCGACGCCCACTCGATCGACTGTGTAGTCGGCGTTGAACTTGCGGTGGGCGGCAGCGTCGGGCACGTACTTCACACAGACAACGATCTTCATGGACTTGCAGGACTCCTGGGTCACTCAACGGTGATGGCGGTGCCTGCGAGGTTACTAGGCCACCACCACCCACCGAAGCAGGTGCGGGGCGCAGTGCTGGCTTGAATGGGTGAGGACAAGCGTCGGGGAAGGTTCAGCGCCCCTCGAAGGTCGCCTTGCCCGGTCCATCTTCGACGAAGGACCGCATCCCCTCGGTCCGGTCCTCAGTGGCAAACAGCGCCGCGAACTGTTGACGCTCGATCTCGAGCCCGGTCTCGAGGTCAGTCTCGAGCCCTCGGTCGATTGCCTCCTTCGCTGCCCGTAACGCATAGGCCGGGCCGTGGGCAAAGACCGAAGCCCAGGCGACCGCAGCGTGATATACGCCCTCGGCTGGCACCACCTTGTCGACTAGCCCGATGGACAACGCCTCGTCGGCACCGACGAAGCGGCCAGTGAAGATGAGCTCCTTCGCCTTTGCAGGTCCCACGAGGCGGGCCAAGCGCTGCGTACCTCCGGCGCCGGGGATGATGCCGAGCAGCATCTCAGGCTGTCCGAGCTTCGCGTTGTCGGCTGCGATGCGTATGTCGGCACAGAGCGCCAACTCGCACCCGCCACCCAGCGCATACCCGGTCACTGCCGCGACAACCGGCTTTGGGATACGCGCAACCGCGGAAAAGGACGACTGCAACGCCCCCGAACGCTTGACCATGTCGGTGTAGGACATGTCTGCCATCTCTTTGATGTCAGCACCCGCCGCGAAAACCTTGTCGCCTCCCCACAACACCACAGCCCGCACGTCATCGCGCCCGCCCGCCTCGGCGGCCGCGCCCCTGATCTCCTCCTGAACCTGCTCGTTGAGGGCGTTCATGGGTGGCCGATCCAGCCGGATAGTCCCTACGCCGTCGGTCACTTCGAGGTGCACAAACTCAGTCATGCGGAGGAGCGTAACGAACGGGCGACGTCGGCTTGCTCGTGCCCAGATGTCGCTTACCTAGTCCCCCGATGTCGGTCGCCGCGGTCGGCGAGTTTGGTGATGGGGCCGCCAGCAGCCAGCACTGGCGCGCTCGTCACAGAATCGTTCACGTGCACGAAAATGACGCTTGACCGGCCGCAGCACGGCGTAGAACCGTTCATGTGCACGAAAATGCCGCCCTGGGTGCCGGCCTGGCAGCACTACCCGCTCAGAAGCCCGAGTCGGGAAGGTCGAGCCGCTCGTTGAGGTGCCGCAGCGCCCTCTCCACTGCCTGCCGGACCGCGGCTTCGGGGTCTCCGCCCGCGGTGCGCACCGCACTGACGTGCTCGATGTCACCGACGACTCCCAAGGCGCGAACAGCTTGCGCCCGCACGCGAGCCAGCCGGTGATCCACCATCAGCGCCGCCCCCGGCCCGGCCGCGGCGATCTCGCGCAAAGTCGACACCTTGAGACAGTTCTCGGCAACACGCCATGACCGGTCAGCCAGGCCATGGACAACGGCGCCGGAGGCAGTGTCGGTCCAGACGTACAGCAGACCTCGCGCGCCCCACACGCGAGCCCACCCTCTTTTCACACGCCCCTCGAGCACTGCCCTGGCCGGACGCCCTCCGAGATAGGGCAGAACGTCGGCGAACTCCTCCGGGTCGGCGCCCATCAGCAGGTCGGCACAATCCTGGGCCGCCCTGGTCTCGCCGACCTGGGCAGCCAGTTCGGCGAGCAACTGCCGCGGACGAGCGTCGAGTTTCGGAGGAGACGGGAGCGGGGTGCTCATCCCCACATGGTGGCACTCCAGCGCCCAGATGCCCGCCTGTGCGCCGTAACGCCCGATCCCTCACGCGAGACCGGCAGCGCCACGCTCCCACAGCAGACACAATGCAGCCATGCATGACTTGTCAAGCGCCGGTTCGTCAGGCGCAGGCCTCCGCTGCCGACCTGGAGACCCGCATCACCTCGGTGCCACCTTCGCCGCGAGCGGCACGAACTTCGCCGTCTGGGCGCCAGCTGCTTCTCGGGTCGCGCTCTGCTTGTTCGACGGGGAGCAGGAAACCCAGCTGCACCTGCACGGTCCCAAGCACGGCGTCTGGCACGGCCGGGTGGCGGGCATCGAGCCAGGTCAGCGCTACGGCTTCCGCGTCGAAGGATCGTGGCGGCCCGCGCAGGGTCAGTTGCCCAACCCCGACAAGCTCCTGCTCGACCCCTACTGCCGGGCATTCAGCGGCGAGGTCACGCCTCATGACTCGCTGGCTACCCTCACCGACGAGGGTGAGCGCAACGGGGGCGACACAGCGCCATACATGCCGCGCAGCGTC
>JACCZJ010000153.1 GCA_013696065.1 Nocardioidaceae bacterium | reverse complement strand
ACAGGCCCGAGGGTGTCCGGCCGCGTCGAACCAGCTCGGCACCTAGCGCGGCGACCATCGCGCCGTTGTCGGTGCACAATCCCGGCCGCGGCATCCTCACCGCGATGCCGTGCCGCCCTGCACGCTCTTCGGCGAGCGCACGTAGCCTCGAGTTCGCCGCAACACCCCCGCCGATCACCAGATGCCGTACGCCGGTATGGCGGCACGCGTCAATTGCCTTGCGCGTCAGTACGTCGCACACCGCCTCTTGAAACGACGCCGCCACCTCGGCGACGGGCACCGGTTGCCCCGCCTGCTCGCGCGCCTCCACCCACCGCGCCACCGCAGTCTTGAGCCCGCTGAACGAATAGTCGAAGCGATGCCGCTCGACGTCTCGACCCCCAGTCAGGCCGCGAGGAAAGTCGATCGTCACGTCTGCGCCCTCAGCCAACTTGTCGATGTGGGGCCCGCCGGGGAAGGGCAGCCCCAGCAGCCGGGCGACCTTGTCGAACGCCTCCCCCGCGGCGTCGTCGATCGTGGCGCCCAGCGGCTCGACGCCTGCCGTGACGTCGATGACGAGCAAGAGACTGGAATGCCCACCACTGACCAGCATCGCAACACAGGGCTCGGGGAGCGGACCATGCTCGAGCTGGTCGACAGCCACATGCGCCGAGAGGTGGTTGACGCCGTACAAGGGCTTGCCCAACGACAGCGCCAACGCCTTGGCGGCAGATACCCCGACCAGCAGCGCGCCCATCAGCCCCGGCCCGGCGGTCACGGCGATCGCGTCCACGTCCGCGAGCGAGACGCCCGCCTCGCGACACGCGCGCTCGGTCATCGGCACCATCGCCTCCAGGTGGGCCCGGCTCGCCACCTCCGGCACGACACCGCCGAAACGGGCGTGCTCGTCGACGCTGGATGCCACCGCATCGGCCAGCAGGGTGTGCCCCCGCACCAGCCCCACCCCGGTCTCGTCGCAGGATGTCTCGATGCCCAGCACCAGTGGCAGATCAGTCATGTTGGCTCCGGTCGGACCCGGATGGTGCCGGAAGCGTCAGCTCCATGACGAGGGCGTCTACGTCGCCGGGATAGTAGCGGGAGCGCTGCGCGATCTCGGCGAAACCTCGAGCGCCATATACTCGCAAAGCGGCTCGGTTGTCGGCCGCCACCTCGAGAAGTGCACACTCGCACCCGAGACGGACCGCCTCTGCGAGCAGCCGGTCCAGCAACCCCGTGGCCACGCCGCGACCGCGGTGTGTGGTCCTCACAGCGAGCCGTTGGATGTCGGCCACCTCGTCGACATACGACACCACGCCATAGCCGACGAGCCGACCGCCAGCCTCGGCGACGGCGATGAACCGGCTGGACCCGAGGGCGGCGAACTCTGCGTCGACGATCTGCGGTGACCAGGCTGCGCGACCGAAGATCTCGAGTTCCAGCACCACGACCACGTCGAAGTCGTTGGCGGCTGCGGGCCTGATCGTCACCAGGCCGGACGTGTCCTTGGCAGGGCGGGTCATCCCAAGACTCGCTTGCGTGAGCCGGGCTCGGCCACATCAGGGCGCCGCAGGTAGAGCGGTTCGAGCGGCAGCAGTTGAGCAGACTCGGACGCGACGAGCCTCGCCAGATCCGCCGCGCTCGGGAACTCGGGCGCGAGTGGGTTGGGGAAGTGTTCGGGATACAACGTGGGTCCGATCCCTGCCACCGGACCGTCATACGCCACGTCAGCCGGCCTGTTGACCGCCGGGTCACTGACCCGGCATGTGGGTGAGTCGTACCGGGCCCAGTAGACCTCCTTGCGACGCGCGTCCGTGGCCACCATGAAGGCCTCCGCCCACGTCACGGCTCCCGCAATCACATCGAGCGTGCACACCCCCACAGCGGGGACCCGCAACACAGCTGCCATGGTGAGTGCCGTCACAAGTCCTACCCGCAAACCCGTGAACGGTCCGGGTCCGACTCCGACAGCGATCCGGGTCACGTCGCCGACCTCCGCACCGGCCTCGGCCAGCGCGGCGCGGATGCTGGGCGCGAGCAGCTCGCCATGGCGCAGGGCGTCGACGGCGCTGGATTCGGAGACGACTCGACCGTCATGGTGCACGGCGACCGTGACGGCATGAGTGGCGGTGTCAAAGGCGAGCAGCACACGTTTCCTCAGGTGGGCTGTCTCCCCGACAGTGCCTTGTCATGCTGTTGTCTGCCGCACCGGCGCCGTCAGATGCGAACGGACGCCGGAACCCACCCACCGCGCCCCCGACGGCGTCACGGTGATCGTGCGCAGATCCGCCGCTGCTTGGGCATCCGCCGCATGGGTAGCAGCCGTCGCGGGCATGCCCCATGGCGTTGTCGAGACATCATCACCGCCCCGAAGTCGCGCGATCTGCACCCGGAGCAGGTTTGCGGAGAGCCCCTCGGCGATCCCCTCGCCCCACTCGACCACGGTCACCGAGTCGTCGAGGGCGCCGTCGAGATCCAGGTCATCGAGCTCGAGGGTGCCGCCGAGCCGATACGCATCGACGTGGACGAGAGCAGGGCCCCCGACCAGCGACGGATGCACGCGCGAGATGACGAACGTGGGCGAGGTCGCGTTGCCGCGCACCCGCAGCCCGGTGGCGATCCCTTGAGTCAAGGTGGTCTTGCCCGCACCGAGCTCGCCCGTCAGGAGCACTACGTCTCCCCGTTGCGCCAGCGCGGCTATCGATTCACCAACCGCCTGGGTGTCGTGAGCCGATCTCGTGACCAGTTCGATCGGCAGGGCTTTGGCGAGAGTCAGGCTTGTCCCGTCGCGGCCTACTTCGACATACCCGCGTCGCATCCAAAAGGTCACCGTCGCAGGCAGCTCACTGCGAGCCCGCAGCACCACGTCGTCATACCCGCGGTTCGCAGCGACCTCCTCGGCGACACCGACGACGGCAGACGCCACGCCTCGAGCTTGAAAATGCGGCACCGCCGCGACCCTGCGCAGCGCGAGTGCGCCGTTGCCTTCATCGGCGAACAGCAGTGCACCGGCGGGGATGCCGTCGACCGTGCACACAAGGCCACCGTCGCGCTCGATCGCCGCTGCCACCGACCCCACGCTCTCGTCCAGTGCCGCGGTGGGTGGGTCCACCCGAGGACGGGCGGCAAACGCAGTGCGGATCACATTGCATATTACGGCTGCGTCCTCAACGCCGGCCTCCTTCACGTGGAGATCGCTCACGTGCCCTCCCCGTCGCCGGTCTGCACACGAGCCTCGGTGCGGACCTGTGGAGACGGTCGAGCCGTCTGCCGACCAGGCGTGCTCTCAGCGGCTGGGACTGTGACCCGATCGATCAGGCGCTCGATGGCTTGTGTGACCTCCGTATGACGCTCGAGGATCACCATGTGACCCGCGTTCGACAGCTCGACCACCTCACCTGTACCCAGTGCCTCCGCCAGATTCCGGCTGTAGGAAAGCGGCGTGATCGAATCGCTGGACCCACAGACCACGACGGACGGGACGGTCCGAAGCATCAACAGCGCGTCGCGCTTGTCGTAGGAACCGAAGCCGGGGAAGAAGTCGGCGACCACCTCGAACGGAGTCGCCGCGAGCATGTTATCGGTGAAGTCGACCCACTCCTGCGGAACTGGGCCGCCAAAGGCGAGTCTGCGGGTGACCATCAACCCGATGTCCGACGTGGCTCGACGCCCGGACTCGACCAGTCTGGGAGTCTTGGCCAAAGTGGCGACCAACGGTGGTGTCAGGCGGTGGATGATCCGCCCCGGCAGTCCGGGCAGTCCCATGGTTTCAGGGGTCAGGCCCTCGGCGGTCGTGGCGATGAGCGCCACTCCGACCACGCGATCTGAAAACAGCGTGGGCTGCTGGTCTGCCAGCGCCAAGATCGTCATACCACCCATGGAATGTCCCACCAACAGCACTGGTCCTTCGGGCACCAGCTGGTTGATCACGGCCGCCAGGTCTCGGCCGGTGTAGTCGATCGTCGAGTGTTCGGAGTCCGATCGACCCGACTTGCCATGTGACCGCTGGTCATAGAACACCAACCGGTGCCGCCCGCGCAAAGCAGAGCGCTGGAAGTGCCAACAATCGAGGTTGAGTGCGTAAGCATGCGTGAAGACGATGGTCAAGGGGGCATCATCTGCGGCCGGGTCTGCAGCCGAGCTGGGCTGGCTGCCCCCGGTCCAGTCCTCGCGCTCGTCGACCTCTGCATGGAGCCCGACGCCGTCGTCGGCGGTGACGATATGAGTGTCGCCTCGCAGGGAACCGAGTGGTTCGGTGCTCTCACTCATCGAGGGTTGAGAGGGGTGCCGACGGTCTGCCAGGACCCGAGCTGCTGCCGCGGTGGCCACCACACCGACGACTGCCCCAGCCAGTCCGGCATAGCGACGCGCAGTCGAGACGGACTTCACGCCACAGCTCCGGCATAGGAGCGAGGAACACGGGGGCCTATGCGGGTCACGATCTCGTATCCGATCGTGTCGGCCGCCACCGCCCAGTCATGGGCGCTCGGCTCACCTCGACGCGGGTCACCGAAGATGACGACGGGGTCACCGGCAGCCGCCTCAGCATCCCCGAGGTCGATGACGAACTGGTCCATGCAGACACGCCCCGCGATCCGGAAGCGCTGGCCGCGGACGAACACCTCGCCTCGGCCTGAGGCGTGTCGCGGGATGCCGTCCGCATAGCCAACCGGCACCAGGCCGAGTGTGCTGGCCCGGGTCGTGGTGTAGGTGTGGCCATAGGAGATGCCATGCCCGGTGGGGACCCGCTTGACTAGCGCCAGCCTGGCCACCAGCGTCATGGCCGGCTCGAGCGGCACCGGGCTCTGCCCATCGGCGAACGGCGATACGCCGTAGAGCGATATCCCCAGTCGCACCATCGTCAACCAAGTGTCCGGCAGGGCTAAGGTGGCAGCGGAGTTGGCGAGGTGTAGGTGGCTTGGCTCGAGCCCCACTTCGACCGCCTGACCGACGCCGGCCTCGAACTCGATGGTCTGGGCCTTGACCGACGGATGTTCGGGCTCATCGGCACACGCCAGGTGGGAAAAGACCCCGGTCACTTCGATGGCACCCGACTCTTGCGCAGCGGCGGCTCCCTTGACGAGGTGGCCCCACTCGTCGGGGGTGGCGCCTCCCCGTCCCAGGCCGGAGTCGAGCTTCAGGTGTATGCCGGCTCGTCGCCCGACCTGCCGCGCCGCCGACGCGATCTCGTCCAGCTGGCTGGCGCTGTAGGCCGCCAGCTCGACACCTGCGGCGATCGCCTCGGCATACGGACTTCCGGGCACAGCGAGCCAGGACAAGATCGGCCCTGTGTCGCCTGCCTCTCGCAAGTGCAGCGCCTCGTCGATCAGGGCGACGCCGAGCCAGCTCGCCCCCCCAGCGCGAGCGGCTCTCGCCGACTGGATGATGCCGTGGCCATATCCGTCCGCTTTGACGACAGCGAGCACGTCTCGGCCCTGCACGTGTGCCTTCAAGCGCGAGACGTTGGCGCTGATCGCATCGAGATCGATTAGCGCCTCAGCTCGCAGGGTCGCCCGCGACACATTGTCGGAGAACGAGGGGAGGCTCATGGCGTCCCCATTCTCTCAAGCCGCCGGGATAGCCGCCTTCCTGGCCTCGGAAGATACGAGTCTGGCGTCGCTAAGACGACGTGGGACTCGGATCTTGAGCGACACCGGGCAGCCAGGTCAGCGGAAGGCCGACTCTCCGGTGACGGCTTGGCCGATGATGAGCTGGTGCACCTCGGAGGTGCCCTCGTAGGTCAAGACCGACTCGAGATTGTTGGCGTGCCGCAGCAACGGGTATTCGAGGGTGACTCCGTTGGCCGCGAGGATCGTGCGGCACTCCCGGGCGATGGCCAGCGCCTCCCTCACGTTGTTGAGCTTGCCGAGGCTGACCTGCTCGCCCCTCATCGCGCCGGCGTCCTTCAAACGCCCCAGGTGCAGAGCCAGCAGCATTCCCTTGCCCAGTTCGAGGGTCATGTCGGCGAGCTTCTGCTGGGTGATCTGGTAGGCGCTCAGCGGTTTGCCGAAGATTTCCCGCTGTCCGGCGTACGCGATGGTGGTCTCCAGACAGTCACGCGCCGCGCCGAGGGCCCCGAACACGATGCCGAACCGGGCCTCCGAAAGGCACGCGAGAGGTCCGGAAAGCCCTTGCGCCTCGGGCAGCATGGCTGAGGCGGGCAGCCGCACCTCGTCGAGGACGAGCTCGCTGGTCACCGACGCGCGCAGCGACATCTTGTGCTTGATCTCCGGTGCGGAGAAGCCAGGTGTCGCCGTGGGCACCACGAACCCGCGGATCCCGTGACCCGTGCGGGCCCACACCACGGCCACCTCGGCGACCGAGCCATTCGTGATCCACATCTTGCTGCCGTTGACCACCCAGTCAGGACCGTCCAGCTTTGCCTGCGTGCGCATGCCGCCCGGGTCCGACCCGAAGTCGGCCTCGGTCAGACCGAAACAACCAATCGCTTCACCGGCCGCCATCCGCGGCAGCCACTCCTGCTTGTGTTCGTCGCTACCGAAGCGGTGGAGCGCGAACATGGCGAGGGACCCCTGCACCGAAACCAGGCTGCGCACTCCAGAGTCGGCAGCCTCAAGCTCCAGACAAGCCAGCCCGTATGCCGTTGCGCTCGTCCCGGCGCAGCCGTAACCGTCGAGGTGCATGCCCAGCAGCCCGAGCGCACCGAGCTCCAGGCTCAAGTCTGCAGCCGGTATGGCAGCTTCCTCGAACCAGTCGGCGATGTGGGGGCGGATCCGGTCGTCACAGAAGCGACGCACTGTCTGGCGGATCGCGCGCTCCTCGTCGTCGAGCAGGCCGTCGATCGCGAACAGCTCAAAAGGGCTGAACGGGGAGGGGTCCTTCTTCACCATGACGGCTCCCTGACTCTCACCCGGATACTCCGCGAATCGCTGGCGGAATCGACGCGACGAGCGCAGATGCACTGATCGGTCCGCTAGCCTCGCCCACGGCTGCTCCAGATGCCAACTCCGCCGCCGTTCCATGCAGCCAAACACCCAGCGAAGCGGCATCGAAGGAGTCGAGCCCCGCAGCCAGCAAGGTGCCGATCACGCCAGCCAGCACATCGCCCGAGCCAGCGGTGGCGAGCCAGGGCACACCACTGTGGTTGACCCGTAGTCGCCCGTCAGGGGCCGCGATGACGGTGCGCGGACCCTTGAGCACCACAACGCAGTGCCACCTGCTAGCCGCCGCAGTAGCTGCCCAGAGCATCCGGGCCTCGACCTCTTGACGCGGCACATCGAGCAGTCGGGCCAGCTCACCGGCATGCGGCGTCAGCACCGCCCACTCGCAGCGAGGCGGCAGGTGGCGCAGGCCGTCCGCGTCGACCACGGTCGGCAAACCCTCGGCGAGGATCTGACCGACCAGCTGCTCTTGGCCATCGCCGACACCGGACCCGACCACCCAGGCTTGTACCTGTCCCTTGCCGATCACCACCTCGGGGTGAGCGCTGCGCACGAGGTCGGCGCTCGCACCGTCATACCGGACCATTCCGGCGAAGCCCGTCGCCACGGCGGCGGATGTGACGAGCAGACCGGCACCCGTGTACTGCGGGGAACCGGCGGCGATCCCGAGAACGCCACGAGAGTACTTGTGGGAGGCGTGGCCTGGCCAGGGCAACAGCCGCCGCACATCGGCTGCATCCAGCACCTCGACGGCTGGTGTCGCGAGGTACGGCGATAGGCCGATGTCCACCAGTTCGACCGAGCCAGCAGCCGACGCTGCCGGCTCCACCACCAGGCCGACCTTGTGAGTGCCGAACGTAACGGTCAGATCGGCCTTGACGTGAGGTCCGGAGATTTCGCCGGTGTCGACTCCAATTCCACTCGGCACATCCACGGCCACAACAGGAGCACCCAACAGCTGCCCGATGATCTCGGCCGCCGCCTCCCTGAGCCCCGGTTGACCACCGATGCCCACGATGCCGTCGATGACGAGATCCACGGAACCCCCACCGTGTCGAGCAGCGGTTGCATCGTCGGCCTTGCCCTTGCGGGGCAGATCGACCACCTGACCGCCACCGCGCCGGAAGGCGCGCAACGCCTCGGGGTGGACCTGGTCCGCGAGCAGCATTGCGGTCACGAGCGCACCCCGCCGGGCCAGGCGGGCTCCGGCATACAACGCGTCCCCTCCGTTGTTGCCCGACCCCGCCAGCACCAAGATCCGGGCGCCATAGACCCAGCCGAGGTAGTCAGCGCAGGCTGCGGCCAGGCCGGCGGCGGCTCGTTGCATGAGCGCGCCTTCGGGTTGCGTCGCCATCAGGGCCGCCTCGGCCGAGCGAATCTGTTCGACGTTGTGGGCCTGGCGCACGCCGGTCAGTGCTCCAACACGACGACTGCCGAGGCGATCCCCGCGTCGTGCGACAGTGAAACATGGGTATGCCGAACGCCCAGCTCAGCCGCCCGAGCGGCAACCGATCCCGTCAACGCAAGCGTCGGCCTGCCGGTCTCGTCGGTGTGCACCTCAGCGTCGAGCCAGTGCATCCCAGCAGGGGCTCCGAGCGCCTTGGCCAGCGCCTCTTTGGCCGCAAACCGGGCAGCCATTGAGGCGATGGGCAGCTCGCGTTCTGCCGGGGTGAACAAGCGCTCGCGCATCGCCGGAGTGCGAGCCAACGTCTCGCCGAACCGCGCCACGTCGACCACGTCGATGCCCACTCCCACAATCACCCTCCCCCCCTCCGC
>JACCZJ010000152.1 GCA_013696065.1 Nocardioidaceae bacterium | reverse complement strand
GAAGGGGGATCCCGCCTTCAGTTCACGGTCGAGGTCGACGACGTGGACGCCATCTGCGCGGAGCTGGCGACGCGCGGAGTGAAGCTGCTGAACGGCCCGATGGATCGGCCTTGGGGAGTGCGAACCGCAAGCTTCAGAGATCCCGGCGGCCACATCTGGGAGATCGCGCAGTAGCAGAGGCGGGCCGTGCTCCTCGTGCCCAGGCTGGGTAATGCAGGGATTCACCTGGTGTTTGGGCGGGCGCGTACGTGCTGGCGTTCACCCTGAGGTCCGAACAGGCTGAGCACTTCCGCTGGCTCGGGGCCGGGGGTGCTGATGCAGTGCGGGACGTGGGTGTCGAACTCGGCGGCCTCTCCGGCCGTAAGGATCATGTCGTGCTCGCCGAGTAGGAGACGCAGCCGTCCGGACAGGACGTAGAGCCACTCGTAGCCCTCGTGAACCTGCAGCTCAAGAGCGCAATTCGGCCAGTTCGCCGGGATGAGTTGTTTGTAAGCCTGCAGCCCCCCCGGGCCGGCGAGTCAGGGGCAGGAATGTGACCCCGTTGCGGGTGAACGGGCGAGGGCTAGGTTGGCGGCCTACCAAACAAGGGAGCGCAATGGCGCGATGGGCTTACTACCCCGCCGAATTCCCGCAGGATGCCGGAGTTGGCGACCAGGACGATCGGATTCGACTCTCCGACGTCGCGAAGCTTGCACGTCGGGCAAGGCGAGGCGTGGTCGGCGCCGCGCGTGCTGGGGACCAGGTCACTTTCGCGAGGCTGCTGGCCGAGCACCTCGGGGAGGACACGTCAGACTTCGACGTGATCGAGGAGTCGTGGCCGACGTACGACCATGTCAACGTCCAGGCGGGGCTCGACGCCTGGCTCTCGCAATCTGGGCGTACCCACCAGTTGGTGGGGCTGGTCAACTTCAGCCATCGCGAGTTCGGCTTGTCCGACCTGCTTCGATCAGGACTGAGCATGCCGCTCGACTACGGACCTCGCCCGGGCAACGTCTCCCGGGTGAACCTCCCCAGCGGACCCGATGGGCAGGTGCGGCAGTGCGTGCGGATCGGGCTGTACCTGGTCAAGGACAATGACTGTGCGGTTGCGCTGCTGCTCCGCAGCGCCGATCCGGAGATGGGAATGGGCGCCGTTCGGATGCAGGTGGTCGCCGACCAGCCAGGTGCCGCTGCACAGGTGGCCGAACAGGTCCGGCAGCTCAGCTTGGTGCACAACGTCTACCGCGGCCAGGTGGTCTCGTTCGGCCGCGAGATGTTCGGGGAGCGCGAGACAGTCCTGCGCTTTCATCAACGGCCGAGGATGAGTGAGCAAGACCTGATCCTGCCCGCCGAGGCGCTGGCGACGATAAGCAGGCAAGTTGTCGGGGTCGCGAAGCACCGTGAGATGCTCCTCGCCGCACGGCAGCACCTCAAGCGTGGACTGCTCCTCTATGGCCCGCCGGGTGTCGGGAAGACCCATACCGTGCGCTATCTCGTCGGCCGGCTGACCGGCACCACGATCGTCGAGCTGACCGGCGACTCGCTCGGACTGATCGGGGAGGCATGTTCGGTTGCACGGAGCCTGCAGCCGGCGATGATCGTGGTCGAGGACGTGGACCTGATCGCGGAGGACCGGGGAATGCACCGGGGCCATCAGCCGCTGTTGTTCCAGCTGCTCAATGAGATGGACGGCTTGACGGAGGACGCCGACGTGGTGTTCCTGCTGACGACCAACCGCGCTGATCTGCTCGAGCCCGCTCTTGCCGCACGGCCGGGACGGGTAGACCAGGCCGTAGAGCTCGGACTCCCTGACGCCGATGCGCGACGCCAGTTGTTCGCCTTGTACCGCGGTGGCCTCGTAGTCGACGAGAGTCGAATGGACGCGGTCATCGAGCGAACCGCCGGGGTAACGGCGTCGTTCCTCAAAGAGCTGTTGCGTAGGGCCGCCGTGGTCGCCGCCTCGGAAGACGTCTCGGTGCTCCAGGTAAGCGCCGATCACCTCGACGCGGCGCTCGACGAGTTGCTCGACACACGCAACGCCATGACCCGGGTGCTTCTCGGAGGCCAGCCGGACTGAGGAGACGTCGTACGGCGCTCGGGATGGTGCAACCTAGTTCCCCGTCAGGCGTGGTGTTCCGAGCACAGCCTGGCCGTAGGCGTCGGCGTCTCAGGCGTGAGCGCGCCACCGGTCGGGGCCCTGTCAGCACCTAAGCTGTTCTAGGAATAAGATCGCCGACACAAGGACGCCCGCCACCGGACGCCCTCTTTGCGATGTACGACGCTGGCTCGGCTGCCCGGTGGCGCAGGACGAAAGGATGCACATTGACCGAAGTCGCCCAACAGGTCGTCGCCTCCAGCGACCTCGCCGCTTTGAAGGGTGAGCGACTCGGTGTCAGCCGCTGGCATACGGTGACCCAGGAGCAGGTGAACCTGTTCGCCGATGCGACCGGTGACCACCAGTGGATCCACGTCGACCCCGAACGCGCTCGATCTGGGCCGTTTGGTACGACGATCGCCCACGGCTATCTGACCTTGTCCCTCGCACCGATGCTGCTCTGGGACGTACTCGAGGTGACCGGAGCGTCCCAGGTCGTCAATTACGGAATCGGCAAAGCCCGCTTCCCGGCGCCGGTGCCCGTCGGCTCGCGGCTACGGCTGGCCGTTGATCTCGCTGCGGTCGAGGAGATCAGGGGCGGAATACAAACCCAATTCGACCTCACGTTCGAGGTCGAAGGCCTGGACAAGCCTGCCTGCGTGGCAGAGATCCTATTTCGGTACTACCAGTAGAAGGTGGAGAAGATGAGCAAACGCGACACAGCGTGGAACACCGGCGAGGAAGCAGCGGCCACTCTCGCCCCTGAGTCCAGCCTGGTCGCTCGATTGGACTCGTCTGACTTCGGCGGGTCCTTGAAGGCTGTGGCGCGTCGGGCAGCCGCCCACCCTGCCTCGGTCGCGGCCGCAAACCTGCGTTTCGCCAGCCGACTGGCGCAGATCGGGCCGGCGGCGTTCGGGCGATGGCTGGGGGCCGAGGGACCACCTCCGGTGGCGGTGGACGAGAAGGACCGGCGATTCGCCGACCAGGCATGGGAGGACAACCCCGCGTTTTTCGCTCTGCGTCAGAGTTATGTCGCCGCGCTGTCGTTGGCCGAGGAGATCCTCGAGGCTGGCCGCGGTGACCGCGACACCGATGCGCTTGTCGACGGCAAGGCGGAGATGGCGACGAAGCTGCTGTTCGACGCGCTTGCGCCGACAAACTTCCTGTTCACGAATCCCGCAGCGTTGAAAAGGGCCTTCGATACTGGTGGGGCGAGCCTGGTTGCCGGCGCCCGTCACTTCGTCGACGATGCCCTGCACAACGGGGGACGGCCCCAGCAGGTCGACACGCGACCATTCAAACTCGGGGAGAACCTGGCCGCGACGCCAGGACGGGTCGTATTCCGAAACGAGCTTATGGAGCTGATCCAGTACGCACCCCAGTCGGACGAGGTGCACATGCGCCCGCTGTTGGCCAGCCCACCCTGGATCAACAAGTACTACGTGATGGACCTCGCGCCCAATCGCAGCTTCATCGAGTGGGCAATTCAGCACGGCCGCACCGTGTTCGCGATCAGCTACCGCAACCCTGACCAGACGATGCGCGATGTGACCCTGGACGACTACCTCATCCAGGGTCCTCGCACCGCGCTGGATGTCATCGGCGAGATCACCGGGGCTGACACGGTGGATATCGTGGGGCTCTGCATGGGCGGTGCGCTGACGGCCATGACTGCTGCCTATCTCACCGACACCGGCGACACCCGCATCGGCTCGGTCACGCTGCTCAACACGCTGCTCGACTACAGCAACCCGGGCGCGATGAGCATGTTCACCGATGAAAAGACCGTGGCGCAGCTCGAAAAGCAGATGGAGAGCAAGGGGTTCCTCGAGGGCTCCAACATGGCCACCACGTTCGACCTCATGAGAGCCAACGACCTGATCTTTAATTACGTCGTCTCGAACTGGCTGATGGGTCAGGACCCGCCCGCGTTCGACATCCTCGCCTGGAACGCCGACAGCACCCAATTGCCGGCTGCCATGCACTCCTTCTACCTACGTTCGCTGTACATGAAGAACCTCCTCGCCAAAGGGGAGCTCGAGATCGCGGGCGAGCGATTGTCCCTGTCCGACGTAAAGAGCGATGCCTACATCGTCGGTGCCATCAACGATCACATCGTGCCGTGGGAGTCGTCATACGCGGCCACCCACCTGCTCGCCGGGGACGTGCGCTATGTCCTCACCAGTGGCGGCCATATCGCCGGGATCGTCAACCCCCCCAACCCCAAGGC
>JACCZJ010000013.1 GCA_013696065.1 Nocardioidaceae bacterium | reverse complement strand
ACCGCCAGAGTGTGAGCGTCGTTGGGGAGTATGACGATCTGCTGGCTCGGCACCGAGCGCATCGCGGCGAGCAGCTCCCCAGCGGAACAACGGCGCCCCGGCTGCACGGTCACCACCACCGCGCCCGCCTCCTCGAACAGTGCAGCCAGCCCCGGCCCCGCCGCGACGGCGACCACGCCACGGACCTGCTCCACACACGTCTGGTCACCCTCCGAGCGGGTCACTTGGTCGGCGAAATGGGTCACCCGCAGCCGGTGCGGGCGGCCTGCCTCAATGCCAGCCTCGATCGCCGCGCCGACGTCATCCACGTGGACATGGACGTTCCATAGGCCATCTCCGCCCACCACGACAAGCGAGTCCCCGAGTGGGGTGAGTCGTTGCTTGAGGAGGGGGATTGCCGCTTCCTGAGCGTCGAGGAGATACATGACTTCGTAGTGCGGCCCTCCCTTCGAGGCTTCGGCTCCTGCAACGGCGTCCAATTCGAGGGCCGTCGGGCGGTGGGCGGGGGCGGCCGGACTCGGCCGAGTGCCGGTGAGGGCATGCTGACCTGCGTCGAAGAGCACGCACAAGCCCAAACCACCCGCGTCGACGACTCCGGCCAACCGCAACGGCTCGAGCTGTTCGGGGGTCTTATCGAGGGCGCGACGGGCGGCTGAGGCCGCCGCGATCACGACGTAGCCCATTTGGGAGCCAAGCTCGGCGGGCGCGTGGGGCACAGCCTCGGATGCGGCAACCGCTGCGGCTCGCGCCACCGACAACATGGTGCCTTCGACCGGCCTAGCCACGGCGGCATAGGCAGCTTCCGCCGCGAGAGTGAGGGTGTCGGCAAGCAGCCGCCCCGGCTTGGTCGGGTCGCCTCTGAGCAGCTGGTCGGCACCTGCTCGCAGCAGCTGCGACAAGATCACGCCGGAGTTGCCCCGAGCCCCGAGTAGGGCACCCCTGGCAAAGGCAGTCAGCGCAGCCACCAAGGAGTCGTGGTTGGCCTCGAGGATGGACTGGCGGGCAGCCTCGAACGTGAGATAAAGGTTGGTCCCGGTGTCGCCATCGGCAACCGGATAGACGTTGAGGGCGTCGATCTCTTCGCGAGCGCTGGCCAATCCCTCGAGTGTGAGATCGCACCACCGCAGCAACAGCGCTACTTGCAGTTGCTCGCTCACGGGTTGACCCTTGCTCTCATCGGCTCTTATCTGCCCTGCGCAGTCGCTTCGGCTCTATTGTCGCGGGTTGACTCACCTCCCTGACTGTCGCGGTGACGCACGCCCTGATTGGTCGCCGGTTGACCCAACTTCCTGGCTGTCTCCGGTTGACCCGCCTACCTGGCTGTCGCGCGGTGACCGACCACCCATCGGCTCGTCGAGCGGTGCACTACTCCTCCCAGGCCCTCGCCTGGGCTGGGAGGAGATGGTTCGCAAACCCTAACGGTCGGCACCGACGATTGGCGTCCGTCGCGCGTGGTCCGTTATCCTGGTTCGGTTGCCCGGGCGTGTCCCGCTGGACGACATAACAATCGCCTTTGATTTTCAGGAGTACGCCGTGGCTTCCGTCTGTGATATCTGCGCCAAGCGACCAGGCTTCGGTCACAACGTGTCGCATTCGCACCGGCGCACCAAGCGCCGCTTCAACCCCAACATCCAGCGCGTCCGCGCAATTGTCGCCGGCACACCCAAGCGCCTCAACGTGTGCACCTCCTGCCTCAAGGCCGGCAAAGTCACCCGCTGATCCAGGTCTCTCGAAAAGTTGCCCCGGGCCCGTCGGCCACGGGACTTCTTTTTGTACGCCGTCTCACAGCGCCTCATCCCATCCCCACCCCCGAAAGATCCGAGTTACACGTCGCTCTGACGACGCCTCACTTGGATCGTTCGCCCTGATGCCGCCAAGGCCCCATCCCGCTGCCGCCGCCACGCCACACACCAGTCTTGGGGATTGACCGGGTCAGCAGGCAGAAGAGTGTGTTGCCGAAGCGCTCCCGGTCGCTCCACACGCGACGTTCGACGGCCACCGAGTCGCGCTCAGCGGAAGTGTCGGTGACCGCCGGCATCCTCGTATGGTTCGCCATCCACGGTGACCATCCCAGTCTCGGTCCCATCACCTGAGTCAAGAACCCGACCGACCACTCGCCATCCGTCGGGCAGGTCGACACCAGCAGGGAAGGTGGCGATCAGTCCGTAATCGTCTCCCCCAGTCAGCACGAACCGCATCGGGTCGACCCCGAGAGCTGCACCGACGGCCTGGAGCGGCTCGGGCACCTCAAATCGGGCCTTCTCCACATCGACCGCGACGCCACTCGCGGTGGCGACGTGTCCCAGGTCTTGCAAGAAGCCGTCGCTGACATCGATCATCGCTGTCGCGCCCAGCTCGGCCGCCTGCGGGCCGGCGTCGTACGGCGGTTGAGGCTGGCGATGCGCGTCGACGATGGCGCGAGGTGAGCGGAAACCGCGTGCGAGCACCGCAAAGCCCGCATCAGCCCAGCCCTGGCGACCGGCGAGGGTTACCACGTCCCCTCGTTGGGCACCCGATCGCCGTACAACTCCGTGCTCGCAGCTCCCCAACGCCGAGATCGCGATGGTGATCGCGTCGGACTGGGTCAGGTCGCCACCGATGATGCTGGCGCCAACCGACGCTGCCTCTTCGGCAAGGCCGGTAGCGAACTCCAGCGCCCAGGTCACGTCCAGATCGGCCGGTGCACCCAACCCCACCAGTAGGGCAGTCGGCCGGCCGCCCATCGCGTTGATGTCGGAAAGGTTCTCAGCTGCTGCCTTGTGACCGATGTCGGCCGCGGCGGACCAATCCAGTCGAAAGTGCCTGCCCTGGACCAACATGTCGAGCGAGGCAACCACTTGCTCACCGGGTGCTCGCAGCACTGCTGCGTCGTCGCCGGGCCCGACCAGCACCTGATCTGACTGCTCGAACTTGGCGGTGAGGGCAGCGACGAGGTTGAACTCCCCCACGTCGCGCAACGTGCCTGACAGTGTGTGAGACATGTTTCTCCGTTCTTTTCGCCGTGACCGCTGCGTGTGACAACCTAACCAGGCAGTAGCGTGATCAGCGCATCTTCACGACGACACACTCAGCGGAGGTCCACAGTGGTGGTTCAGGCCTACATCCTCATCCAGACCGAGGTCGGCAAGGCAGCCGAAGTCGCCCAGTCCATCGCCGATGTCAAGGGCGTCACTTTGGCCGAGGACGTGACTGGACCTTACGACGTGATCGTCCGCGCGGAGGCCCGCAACGTCGACGAGTTGGGCAAACTCGTCGTTGCCCGGGTGCAGGCCATCCCCGGGATCACCCGCACCCTGACCTGTCCTGTGGTGCACATCTGAGGCATGTGCCGCGCTGAGGTGGCTCAGCTGGTATGACGTTCCAGCCAACGCGTCTGACACCCAAACGCGAGGTGTCACGTCATCTCCGCAGAATCATCAGACCGAGACCGCCCGTTGATTTGGAACGATATGGCGGCCACCGGGGCCCGGAGAGCGCCACTTCGTTCCAAATCGGTGCACTTTCCATAAGACGGGTTTTCGCCGCCACAACCGTGGCGGCCGCGGGTCTGGTGGCCTGCGGCGGACCCGGATCGGTCTCGCTGACGCCACCCCAACCCACTGGTGTGGCTGTCGAGGAGTGCGCTGACCTCGTCGATGCCTTGCCCCGTCTCGTCTTGCAGCAGGAGGCCCGTGAGGTCGAACCGGCCGATGCACCAGCCGCCGCATGGGGGGACCCTGCCGTCGTGCTGCGCTGCGGGGTCGAGAGACCGGTGCAACTCGAGCCCAGCTCGCCGTGCCTGATCGCCAATCACGTGGGGTGGCTCGCCGACGAGGGCGGCGACTCGGTGGTGGTGTTCACGACGATCGGTCGGTCGACATACGTGGAAGTAACGGTGCCGACCGTGTATGAGCAGCCGGGCGGTGCCCTCGCCGAGCTAGCTCCCGCGGTGAGCAGCTCGACGACAGAAATCAAGCCCTGCGTCTGATGTGCGCCCTGTCGAGGAAGCCGGAGAACCATCAAAGGGGGCCATCGCGTGACTGATGCTCAGCCATTTCTGCTCCAGATGGCAGGTGCACCCGGCACCGGCAAGAGCCGGGTGGCAGCGGCGATTGCTGCCGCAGAGCCAGCCATCATCATCAACTCCGACACGGTGAAGTCGACCCTGCTGCGCCAAGGCGTGACGTGGGACCTTGCAGGAAGAGCGGCGTACCACGTCTTGTTCGAGCTCGCCGACGATCTGCTCGGACAGGGACACAACGTCATCCTCGACAGCCCGTCGCACTACGCCTTCATCCCCGCGAACGGCCAGCGGGTCGCGGAGAAGCACGGAGCGCGTTACCGATTTCTCGAGCTGACTTGTGCTGACCTAGGTGAGCTGCGGCGGCGACTCGGTGAACGCGCACCGAAACGCAGTCAGATGCTTGACCTCGACACGCCTCCGTCGGACGCCAGTGCTCCCTCGCAGGCCACGCGCATTGGGACGCACCAGTGGGAGGTCGCCAAACCTGACGTCGGCGTACTCATCCTTGACGCCGGCCCGGGAGTGTCGCCCCAGCACATCGCATTGGCCGCCCTCCACCATGTGCGTACCTGACCGGCGGCTCAGACCACCAGGCCAAGGTCAGCGCAACGAGGTCGGGCGTTGGAGTGCCAAGGTGATCAGTCGGTCCACCAGCTCCGGGTAGTCGACGCCGGACTCGGCCCACATCCGCGGGAACATCGACGAGGGCGTGAACCCAGGCATGGTGTTGATTTCGTCGATCATCACCCGGCCGTCACGCCCCAGGAAAAAATCGACCCGGGCCAAACCCTCACAGCCCAAGGCCTCGAAGGCAGCCACGGAGTACTGCTGGACCTGCTCAGTCACCTCGGGCTTGAGGTCGGCCGGAACTTCCAGAGTCACTCCCGCTTCGCCGAGATACTTGGCTGCGAAGTCGTAGAACTCATGGGTTCCGTAGCCCGTGATCTCCGCCACCGCGCTTGCGTCGGCGCCGCCATCAGGCCGCTGCAACACCCCACACTCGACCTCGCGGGAGCCCAGGGCCGCCGTCTCGACCAGCACCTTGGGATCGAACTCCCGGGCATGCTCGACGGCCCGGTCCAGTCCCTCGCGGTCAGTCACCTTGGAGATGCCCAGGCTTGACCCCCCGCGTGCTGGCTTGACGAAGACGGGATAGTCGAGCGCCTGGACAGCCTCGCGGCAGGCTTCCGGGTCGTTCTCCCACTCGCGCGGCAAGATGACGACGTACGGCGTGACCGGTAATGCCGCCGCCGACAGCACGATCTTCATGTACTGCTTGTCCATGCCGACCGCTGAAGCCAAGACGCCCGAGCCAACGTAGTTCATCCCGGCAATCTCGAACAGGCCCTGGATGGTGCCGTCCTCGCCCCACGGGCCGTGCAGCAGAGGGAACACCACGTCGACCGCACCAAGCTCAGGCGGAGTCACATGCGGCTCGGCGGTGAGGATGCGGCGTTGCGCGGGGTCATTGCTCACGACTACGGCGGCGGCCTGGTGGTTTACCTCAGGGGTGTGGCCCGCCGTCAACGCAAGTCGCTCCGCGTCGGCGGATTCGAGGACCCATTTGCCGTCGCGGCTGATGCCGATCGGGATGACGTCGTACTTGTCTTTGTCGATGGCCGCCATGACGCTCGCCGCGGTGGCACAAGAGACAGCGTGTTCACTCGACCGGCCGCCGAAGACCACGGCGACGCGCAATTTGGTGGACTCGCTCATTGGCTGCGAGCCTAGCTGCTCCACAATGGCTGGCATGGAAGCACACGAGCATTCCGAGACTTGGAGTCCGCACACCGTTGCCGTCAAGGCCGGTCGCCCCGACTCGCAGCCGGATCAGCCCTTTAACCAGCCGCTGGTGATGGCCTCGACCTATGTCGCTGGCGGCGAGATGGAGTACGGCCGCTACGGCAACGCGACGTGGGAGGCGTTCGAAGCCGCGCTCGGCGCGCTCGAAGGCGGCCGGGCATTGTCCTTCGCCTCAGGTATGGCGGCGGTGGCCGCCGTGCTCGACCTGGTGGCGCCCGGTGAGACCGTGGTGGCCGCCCGGCACTGCTACCAGGGGACCCTGGTCCAGCTGGCGGCCTTGGAGCAACGGGGGCTCGTCAAGGTGGTGCTGGTCGACATCGACGACACCGAGCAGGTCTTGGCGGCTCTCAACGATGACGTGGCGTTGTTGTGGATCGAATCGCCCACCAATCCCGCCCTCGAGGTGGCAGACATCGCGGCTTTGTCCGCGGGTGCTTCGGCGGCGGGCGTCACTGTCGTCGTCGACAACACCTTCGCGACGCCTCTGGTGCAACGACCGCTGGACCTCGGTGCGTCTGTCGTGCTGCATTCGGCCACCAAATACCTCGCCGGCCACTCCGACGCGGTGATCGGGGCGATCGTGACCCGCGACGATCAGATCTGGAGTGCCTTCGATCAAAAGCGCCGCACGGTGGGGGCGATTCCCGGGACGCTCGAGGCATGGCTCGCCCTGCGTGGGCTACGCACCTTGGCGCTGCGCATCGAAAAATCGCAGAGCAACGCCGATGAGCTGGTACGCCGCCTGACGGACCACACCGCCGTCGAGCGTGTCCGCTACCCAGGCTTCGGAGGCATCATCGCCATCGAGCTTGCCGACGCCGAAATTGCCGACCGGGTATGCCGTGGAACCCAGCTGTGGGTGCACGCCACCAGTCTGGGCGGGGTCGAATCGTCCCTCGAGCGGCGGCGGCGCTGGACCAGTGAGCCGACCACTATCCCCGAAGGGCTGATCCGGCTGAGTGTCGGAATCGAGGACGTCGAAGACCTGTGGCGCGACCTCGAGCAAGCCCTCCTCGCGACCACCTGACTCCTGCACTCCTGCTCGCTGAAACGCCGTGATTCGCCCCGATTCAACCCGCGTAGCGGGCCGAACATTGACGTCTCCCCGGGGAGTGAAAGGGGACGTGTTGGCGGGCGGTAACTGGCCTCTCAACGGGAGGTAGCTGGCCTCTCGACGGGAGGTAACTGGCCTCTCAACCGGAGGTAGCTGGCCTCTCAGCGGAAGGGGCAGTGGCCTCTCGACGGGAGGTAACTG
>JACCZJ010000128.1 GCA_013696065.1 Nocardioidaceae bacterium | reverse complement strand
CTGGCTGCGGCGCCAGGGCCGCTGGCTGCGACGGACGACGCTGTTGCCTACGGCGCCGCGCGCTCTGCCATGAGTTGTTGCTCCAACTCGACGCGGCCGGGGAGGTCGTCGTAGGACACGACATCGTCGGATCGGACGTAGTAGAACGAGGCTTGCACGCGCTCGACCTCGATTTCGTGCAGCTCAGCCCAGGCGAGGCGGTAGAGCGCGAGCTGCAACGGGTCTGCGGTCTGGCGTTGATTGGTCTTCCAGTCGACGACTTGGAAGCCGTCGGCAGTCTCATAGACGGCATCGATGCGCCCTCGAATGACCTGGCCGGCGAGCAACAGGGAGAAGGGAGCCTCGATGGCGTAGGCCGGACGGTTGCCGAAGTGACCAGCCTCGAAGGACGCAACCAGGCTGCGGAAGTCTTCGTCACTTTCGATGTCTTCGTCGCCTCGACCGGGCAGGTCTTCGGGCCCGATCAGGTCGAGCTGTCGACCCAGGTGCGTCTCGACCCAGGCATGGAATCTGGTGCCGAAGCGGGCGGCTGCCGACGGCTTGCGCGGCATCGGCCGGGCCAGATCGCGTGCGAGCTGGTCAGGGTCGGAATGCAACCTCAGAGCTGTGGTGGCCGACAGCGACGACGGCAGCTCGACCTTCACCTCTTGCGCCCTGCTGGTCTGCACCTCGTCGATCAGCCGGTCGAGCTCGCGGTCCCACTGTTGCACCTCGGCAGCGTCGACCAGCAGCAGCTGCTCGTCGGCAACCCGGGCGGCCTCCGCCCAACCGAGAGATCTCGCCTGCTCGAAGAGCACGGCTGCGTCTCGTCGACGCTCCAGCTCGTCGCTGGCCAGGGCGACTGGCCAGGGATACACCGTCAACTTGCGGTTGGCCGGGTTGGCGGCACCCTCAGCCGGCGGGGGGAAGTGCTCCTCTGGACCCTGTCCCCTTCGTGCCAGCACCTCGAGCACCGTCTCCATCAACTCAGAAGGGCCGCGGCGTTTGATCTGTTCGGGTCCCCACCAGTAGGCGGAGGTGACCAAGATGTTGCGGGCGCGGGTGAACGCGACGTAGGCGAGGCGCAGCTCCTCCAGACGCTGGTAGTCGCGGCAGGCGGCCGTGAAGTCCTTCAAACCCTTGTTGGAGCACGCCGTCACCTCGGGAAGGTCGGCTTCGTCGCCTCGCATCGGCCACGGGAGCTCTTGGGCGGTGGTCGTCCAACGCGGACGTGCCTGACCGGTGGGGAAGACATCCTTGGTCAAACCCGGGACGAAGACCACGTCCCATTCGAGGCCCTTGGCCTTGTGCACCGTGAGCAGCTTGACCGAGTTGGCTTCGGTCGGGAGCGCCAGCGAGAGTCCCTGACCGTACTCTTCCTCGGCCTGCAAGTAGGCCAACAACCCAGGCAGCGAGGCTTCCTTGTCGGTGCCGGCGAAAGCAGAAACCGCATCGAGGAACGTAGAGAGATTGCCGCGGCGGGACTCAGCGACACGTGAGTTCGAGGAAGCCAGCTCGATGTCGATGCCAATGGTGTCGATGACGCGTCGTACCAGGTCGAGCAAGGGCTCGCCGATGTGCCGCTGAAGCTCTCGGAGCTCGCTGCTGAGCAAGGAGAACCTGTCGCGGGCCTCCGCCGAAAACGCCGCGGCACCGGGGCTTTGCATCGCTTCGAGGAGGGAGACGACGTCGGCAGGGTCGACCCCCGCCACAGCCTCAGCCAGCGCATCCGCCATCGAGTCGCCTGCCTCACCGTCGGGGTGGGCGAGCATCCGAGCGCGCCTTCCGAGCAGGGCGAGATCGCGCGCACCGATGCGCCAACGTGGGCCGGTCAGCAGCCGCAGCAGTGCGGCGTTTGCGGTGACGTCGTGCAGGATCTCCAAGGTGGCGATGACCTCGACGACCTCGGGCATCGTCAACAGCCCACTCAACCCGACCACCTCGACCGGCACATCGGCAGCTACGAGCGCATCATGCACGGCATAGGCGGTCTTGTTGTCACGCACGAGGATGCCTATCTCAGACCACTTCGGCAACCGCATCTCCTGATGGGCGCGAGGGACCTCTCGGGCCAGCCACGCAAGCTCGTCACCGAAGGTCTCCAGCACAGCGGCGCGAACCTGGCCGGGGCCTGCACCTGGTCGAGCGCTCAGCGGCTCGACACCCGTGTGCTCGACGTGCAGAGGTTGGGCAATGGTGTTCGCCAGATCGAGAATCGTGGTGAGCGAGCGACGGTTGACGCTGAGTGGAAATACTCGTGTCTGGTCGTCAGTGGCCTGTGGGAAGTCGGTGGCGAAGCCGGAGATGTTGCCGGCAGAGGCTCCCCGCCATCCGTAAATCGCCTGACACGGGTCGCCGACGGCGGTTACGGCGTGACCTCGCCCGCACTCGACAGCACGTCCCGAGAACAGGTGCGTCAACAGGCGCGCCTGCGCGATGGAGGTGTCTTGGTATTCGTCGAGCAAGACGATCCGGAATCGCTCGCGCTCGTGAGCGCCCACCTCGGGCGACTCCGCAGCAAGGGCCGCACCCAGGGCCATCTGATCGGAGAAGTCGATGACACCCAACTCGGCTTTGAGGCCTCGGTAACCTTCGACGAGTGCCAGCAGCTCCTCGCGCGCTGCGAATTTGTAGATGACGTCCGCGACCTCCTTGGTTTGCTTGGCCGCCTGCCACCGTGGGCGCTGCTCTGACTGCCATCGGCGGACCTGATCGGGCGTGACGAGGTGCTCCGAGAGCTGAGCGTCGAGTGCGAGCACATAGCGAACGACGTGGGGCAGCGAGGTGGTGAGCTGCTCCACGGACCCGCCGTAGCGGCGAATCGCACGTTCGGCGACCTGGAACCGGGATGCATCTGCCATCAACCTGCTGTCAGGCTCGTGACCGATGCGCAGGCCGTGCTCGGCGAGCAACTGCGCCGCATAGGTGTGATACGTCAAAACCGTCGGCTCGGCCAACTCGTCACCAGCTGGCTGGTCGGCCGCCGAACTCGTGCGGCCTCCGGGTCGCCAACCTGGTGCGGAGACGACGCCAGCAACTTCGAGAAAGTCGCGAACTCGGTGGCCGAGCTCAGTGGCGGCCTTGTTGGTGAAGGTCAGCCCCAGCACCTGCTCGGGTCGAACCACCCCAGTGCCGACGAGCCAGACGACACGGGCAGCCATCACCGTCGTCTTGCCCGAGCCGGCTCCGGCCACGATGACGCCGGGCGCCAAGGGAGCAGTGATGGCGTCGAGCTGCTGGGCGCTGAACGGGATACGCATGAGCTGACACAACTCCCGCGCAGAACCAATCGTGCGTACGTCGGATCGACTCATGCCAGCACCGACCCGCCGCGCTGTTGCGCCGGACAGATGCGCACGAACGTACACAAGCTGCAGTAATCGTTCTCTGTGGCCGAGAATGCCTCGTCTCTCACGCTGCGGACCGCCTTCGTCAGGTGGACTTCGACCGGCATCCGACCCTCTTCGTCGGGAACAGGAGGCGGCTGATGTTGCACCTTGGGCAAGCCCGTGGCGTCTGTGCGGAGCTGGACCAGCTCGGCCCCGCCGGATCGTGCGCCGTCGCCCAACTCGTCGGCGAAACCATCCGTCTCCACCACCAACTGATAGAGGCCGAGCTGCACGTCAGCGGCGACTTGCGGCCCGGTGGGCGGGTTCTTGGATGTCTTGAAGTCGACGACGACCACGCGCCCCCCGGCGTCTTTCTCGAGCCGGTCGACGCGACCCCGTAAGACGACCCGTTCGCCGTCATCGAGCTGGGTTTCGACCTCGAAGGGAATTTCAGAGCCGACGAGGGTCCGGTGCGGTCGGCTGTTGTGCCACCGGGCGAAGCGCCGGATCGCCTCTTCGGCTGCCGCTCGCTCACGTCGGCCGATCCACGGTGAGGCGAACTGGAGTTGGTCCCACACCCCGTCGAGATGCTTGATCATGTCGTCGGGGTCCGCGGTTTCGCCGCTGCCCAGATGCTCGGCGAGCACATGCAGCACACTGCCGAACCCGAGAGACGTGGATCGCGCGGACTCTCCGGAGGCCTCGCGGGACAAAAACCAGCGCAGTGCGCAGTCTTTGAGTCCAGTGAGGGCGCTGGCTGACAGCTGGAGAGGCTGGTCGAGGGGACGCACCGCGTCCGCAGCCGTGCTGTCAGCGCGCAGCCCCCACCAGCCGGCCGGATGGGCGAAGCCGGAGACCGGCTCACCTTGGACGGAACACTCCGCCAAGCGGACCAGCCGTGCCGCCGCCGCGGTGCGCAACGCGTCACTGGCAGCTGGATCTGCGGTCACCCGCCGCAATTCTCCCACCACGCCGGCCAAGGAGAGTGGCCGGCGTGGCCGCCCAGGGCGGTGTTGGATGGTCTGGCGGAGATCGGTGAGCAGCCGAGATGGCTGGTCTCCGTCCGGTTCGGGGGACGCAACGGCCGTGACTACCAGCCGCTGCTTTGCCCTGGTCACCGCGACGTAGAAGAGGCGACGCTCTTCGGCCATCATGGCCATCGGTGTGGTCGGTTCTACGATCCCGTCAGCGCCGAGGCGGTCCGCTTGCAGCAGCGTGCCGCGACGGCGCAGATCCGGCCAGCTGCCCTCTTGCACCGACGCGACCACGACCAGACGCCACTCCAGCCCTTTGGAGCGGTGTGCGGTCAGCAGCCGGACAGCGTCACCTCGCACCCCCCGATCCGCAAGGGTGTCGCCGGGAATCTGTTGAGCCTCGATTTGGTCGAGGAACGCCGTCACACCGGTGCGCTCCCGCTTTTCTTCAGACCGTGCTGCAACTTCAAAGAGGGCGCAGACGGCATCGAGGTCGCGGTGTCCGGCTCGGGCGGCTGCGCCGCCGCGTTCGACAGCCGCTCTCAGCCGGTAGGGCCAGGTCGTGCCGGACCACAACGACCACAGCACCTCCTCGGCGGGGGCCCCGTCGTCCAGCTGGCGACGAGCCTTCGCGAGCAGGTGCCCAAGCTTGGCCGCCTTGACCGCCCCCGTCCCGTCAGAGTCGAGGTCCGCCAGGAGAACCGGATCACCGAGGGCTTGTCGCAGCAACTCTCCGGAGGGGCGCGGTAGTCGCTCACCGTCCTCGGCTGCACGTTCCCGGCTACGCAGCTGGCGGCCCAACCGGCGTACCTGGGCAGCGTCGAGGTCACCCAAGGGCGACATGAGCAGGCTGCGGGTCAGCTCGACGTCGAGCCGACTCGGGTCGAGACTGCAGCGCAGTGCGGACAGGAGTGTCTGGACCGCGGGCTCTCGCCGCAGCGGCAACTCGTCGCCGGCCACCTCGACGGGGACTCCGGTGCCGACGAGTGCGCGCCGCAGAGCCGGAATCGAGTTGACTCCCGATCGCACCAGGACCGCCATCTCGGACCAGGGGATGCCGTCCTCGAGGTGAGCGCGGCGGAGGATGTCCGCGATGTGGTCGGTTTCGGCGCCACTCGAGCTGAAGGTGAAGACCTCGAGCTTGCCGTCGCCGTACGCCGAACCGTGAGGCTCGGGGTTGCGAAAGCGTTCAAACGTCTCACGGTCGATGGCACCCCTAACGCCGATACCTGCCGCGACTCGACGAGACGCGGCCAGCAATCGCGATCCGAACCTGCGCGTCGTCGCCAGCGAGACGACCTCGGCGGGCCGCCTGTCCGCACGGAGAAACTGGGTCGGGAACTCGAGGATGCCTCCCACATCGGCGCCCCGGAAGGCATAGATGCTCTGGTCCGGGTCGCCGACCACCACCAGGTCGCGACCATTGCCGGCGATGGCTTGCAGCAGCCTCACCTGGCTCGGATCGGTGTCTTGGTATTCGTCGACGAACACGGCGGCGTAGCGTGATCGCAGATCGGCTTGCACCTCGGGCGTCTCCGCCAACAGGACGGCGCGATGGATCAGCTCGGAGTAGTCGATCGAGCCGCCCCAGTCGAGCACGTCGACGTAGTCCTCCATGAACGCGCCAGCGGCGACCCACTCCGGGCGACCCGATTCGTGCCCGATGCGGGTGAGGTCTGCAGGCTCGAGCCCGCGCTCGCGGGCGCGTGCCAAGACGGCGTGCACCTCACGCGCGAATCCGCGGGTGCCGAGAGCACGCTCGAGCGACGCCGGCCACTGAGTCTTGCCGCTCTCTCGGGAGTGGGTGAGCAACTCGCGCAGCACGACATCTTGCTCCGGCGCGCTCAGCAGACGCAGCGGTCCGGCGTACAGCTCGGCTGGTTGCCAGTGTCGGACCAGCCCGTAGCAGAAGGAGTGGAAGGTGGAACTCAAAGGCGTGGAGCTGGTGCGCCCGAGTCGGCCGGTGATGCGGTCCCGCAGCTCGGCTGCGGCCTTGCGACTGAAAGTGAGGACCAGCACCTGGTCGGGCCTCGACCCGCGGTGCTCAATGCGTTCGACCACTGCCTCGACCAACGTCGTCGTTTTGCCCGTGCCTGGGCCGGCCAGCACCAGCAGTGGCCCACCCGGGTGGTCGACGACCGCCTGCTGCGCCTCGTCGAGCTGCGGAGGCTTGGCCAACGCCGGCGAACGGCGCTCCAGGCGGTAGGTGACTGACATGATCACCATTTCACCAGACGCCACCGACAATGAGGCTCGATGCAGGTTCAGGGGCAGAAGTGGGCCGCTGACCGAGACTCAGGCAGGGCGAGCTCATTGCAGGGTTCGGGGGCTGGCATGGGTCGCCGACCGGGACTCAATCAGGGCGGACTCGACGCTAGCGGATGCGCTCCCCGGCTCAGATTGCACCCGGTATCCACAGGGCGGCACCGAGATTCACGGTCGTCGTGAGTGCGTCGGCGGGGCCTCCTCGCAGCGGTGTCGCCTCTTCCCGATAGCGGGCGAGGGCCTCCGCCTGGTGTGACTCGGGCAGGCTGCCGTCTGCGCGGACCACGCGCCACCAGGGCACGGGTCCCCCATGCAAGGCGAGCACCCGCCCCACCTGACGGGGCCCACCAGTGCCGACGGCTTCCGCGATCAGGCCGTATGTCGTCACGCGTCCCGAGGGGATGGCCTCGACGAGTTGGAGCACCTGTTCGACATACGCCTCTGAATCGCTCATCGGCGCGCCGCCGGGGCTTGCCTGGTAGGTCGAAGCGCCACCACCACGACAAAGGGCCACACCGACTGGGCACCTGCAGCGATCCGCTCACTCAGCCCGAGCGACGGCCCGCCGGAAACGACCACGGCAAAGAACCAGCCCACCAACAGCAGCAGCACGGTGGCCGCCCCGACACAGATATGACGCCGCAAGACCGGCGCTGACTGCTGCGTGGCCACGTCGGGCGATGCCGCCAAAGCGGGCCACGCCGCCAGCGCCACAAAGGCGACAGTGGCGGCGATGGCGTGCGGGACCGAATGAGCCTCCGCACCGGGAAGTGGGAACGCCGCAACGGCCACAGTCGCCACCCCGCCCACGCCAAGCAATACCCGGGCAGCCGGGGCAACCGGCCTCAGCGCCATCGCAGTGGCCAGGTGGCATAGACCCACCCCTAAAAACGCGAGCGACATCAGCCAGCTGTTCGTGGCGTCGCGGCTCGCCAGTGCGCTGATCGACTCGACGTACGGGTCGAAGCCTGATGGCTGCAGTGCCGCCGCCACAGTCCAACCACCGATGAGCAGGACGGGTGCGGCGCTCGACGAGACCAGACCCCACCACGGCACCGATCGCACCTGAGCACTCTAGATCCCGTGCGCAGAGACGATCTCGCGGCGCACACCTCGATCTCGCTGGCTTGGACGATATGGCTGTCCCGAGGGCCCCGCACAGCGCCATATCGTTCCACATCAAGAGGAGCCGTCAGTCCGGAGGAAGCTACCAGCCCAGAAGCGGTTACGGCGTGGGTGAGCCCCCGGTCACGGACAGGGTCGAGCCGCTCGTAAAGCTGGACTCGCCGGAGGCCAGGTAGACGTAGGCGGCCGCGAGCTCCGCTGGCTGACCGGCGCGTCCGAACTCCGACTGCTCGCCGAAGGTCGGGATCTTCTCCGGCGGCTGCCCGCCTACGACCTGCAGGGGCGTCCATACCGGCCCGGGCGCCACCACGTTGACCCGGATGCCCTTCGCGCCGACCTGTTGGGCCAGAGCCTTGCTGAACGTGTTGATCGCGGCCTTCGTCGTGGCGTAGTCGAGCAGGTGCGGAGACGGGGTGTAGGCCTGAACCGACGAGGTGGTGATGATGCTCGCCCCTGGTTCCAGATGAGGCAGCGCGGCCTTGCAGAGCCAGAACAAGGCGTAGACGTTCGTCTTCATCGTGAGGTCGAACTGCTCGTTGGTGATGTCGGCGATGTCTTCGCAGGATTGCTGATAGCCGGCCACGGACACCACGATGTCGAGGCCGCCGAGTTCGTGTACCGCCGTGTCGACGAGCTTCACGTTCGCCTCCTCGGTGGCCAGATCGCCGGGCACGCTGATGGCCCGGCGCCCAGCCTTTTCGATCAGTGCCACCACTTCGTCGGCGTCGGGCTGCTCCTCGGGGAGATAGGACAGTGCGACGTCCGCGCCCTCGCGTGCGAAGGCGATGGCGGCAGCGCGACCGATGCCGCTGTCAGCTCCCGTCACGATGGCGCGGCGCCCGGCGAGGCGCCCGAATCCGACGTACGACTCCTCGCCGTGGTCAGGCTTCGGCGTCATCTCTTGTGCGAGACCCGGCACCGGCTGCTGCTGCTCGGGTTGCGGCGGCTGCGGGTATTGGGTGCGGGGGTCTTGAGGCGTTGTCTGGTCGCTGGTCACTGCGTTACCTCCGGGGATAGGTCTGAGGGCTGCGGCCTTCGTACCCAGCGGCGTCCCTGTCAGTCAACGAGCGCCCGGCGGCGAAGTACCCGTGGTCGAACCAGCAAGCTCACGAAAGGCGGTCGAGGACTGCATCGACGACGGGCTCGGCGCGCTCCACGTGGGTGCGGAGGCTGCCCGTCAACTGGTCGCGGGCTGCGAACCAGCCAGTCGTGCCTAGTCGATAGAGCAGAGCACGGACCAACAACTGGTTCCAGTCGTCGCTGTCCTGCCAGTCGTCGAACAGAGTCAGCGGGGCTCCCCGAAACGTCACCGCGTCAGTGGCCGCGATCGCGTTGGCGGTGCCCGCTGGTCGGACGTACGGTGGCCAGTCGATTACGGCGAGGGGCAGGCCGGTCTCCACCAGCACATTCGGGAGTATGTCGCCGTGGATGACTTGACTGGTGGCCAGCACCGGCTCTTCCGCATCCCGAAGCCGTCCTATGAGGGACAGCGCCCGCCGATCCCCCTGCGGAAGCACGCCTTCCCAGGCGACGCGATCGCCGAATGCCCATGGGTCTGCGCGGTGATCCACGAACGACGGAGGCGTCAAGGTCGACGTCACCAGATGGAATGCGTCGCTCGCGCGCTTCACCAGCGCGACTTCCTCGAGCAGCACGGCATCGCGACCGGCGACGAAGATGTGAGCCCCCCAGCCATCCGCGGTCCATCCACCCTCAGCTGACTGAACCGGCTGAGGGACCCGAATCAGGTCGTGGTCAGGCCACGCGCTGTACACGTCACACACCCAGACGTGCTCTGGTGCATAGCTCACCGGTTTGAGGACGAGTCGACCGTCGGTCCACGCAACACCTTGGCCGCCAGGCAACGGTCGAACGTCGGCTTCGGCAACCGAGAACGCGCGCAACACGGCTGGCCCGGGGGCTTGCGTCCCCGTGCCGTCAGTAGGCTCCGGGGCTCGCATCCCCGTGCCGTCAGTAGGCAGGTTGCGAGGGATCGATCTGGTTCACCCAGGCGATGACTCCGCCGCCGACGTGAACAGAGTCGGATAACCCGGCACCCTTGACCACCGCGAGACACTCCGCCGACCGCACACCGCTCTTGCAGTGCAGCACGACTTGCTTGTCCTGCGGCAGCTGCTCGAGCGCACTTCCGTCGAGGAAGTCGCCCTTGGGAATCAGCACCGAGCCAGGAATCTGGTTGATCTCGTACTCGTTGGGCTCGCGCACGTCGACCAGCACGAAGTCGCGCTCACCGGACTCGCGCTCCTTCAACCAGTGCGACAGCGTAGTGACGCTGATCGTGGAGTCGGCAGCTGCGTCGGCTGCGTCGTCGCTGATAGCGCCGCAGAACGTCTCGTAGTCGATCAGCTCGGTGACCGTGGGGTTGTCACCGCAGATCGCGCAGTTGGGATCCTTGCGCACGCCAAGCTTGCGGTACTCCATCTCAAGCGCGTCATAGATCATCAGCTTGCCGAGTAACGGCTCGCCGATACCCGTGAGGAGCTTGATGGCCTCGTTGACCTGGATCGAACCGACTGAGGCGCACAGAACGCCCAGCACGCCGCCCTCGGCGCAGGAAGGGACCATGCCGGGCGGAGGCGGCTCGGGGTAGAGGCAGCGGTAGCACGGGCCATGCTCGGCCCAAAAGACCGAAGCCTGGCCGTCGAATCGGTAGATCGAGCCCCACACGTAGGGCTTGCCGAGCAGGACGGCAGCGTCGTTGACGAGGTAGCGGGTGGCGAAGTTGTCGGTGCCGTCAACGATCAGGTCGTAGGCGGCGAAGATGCCCATGACGTTGTCGTTGTCGAGGCGCTCGTCGTGCACCACCACGTCGATGTAGGGGTTGGCCTCGGCGATCGACTCCTTGGCCGAAAGAGCCTTGGACTTTCCCACATCCGACGTGCCGTGAATGACCTGGCGCTGCAGGTTGGACTCGTCGACGACGTCGAACTCGACGATCCCCAGCGTTCCGACACCGGCCGCGGCCAGGTAGAGCAGCGCGGGCGAGCCGAGGCCGCCGGCGCCGATCACGAGCACCTTGGCGTTCTTCAGCCGCTTCTGACCGGCCATCCCGACGTCGGGGATGATCAGGTGCCGGCTGTAACGACGGACCTCGTCGTTCGTCAGCTCGGCGGCGGGTTCCACCAGGGG
>JACCZJ010000107.1 GCA_013696065.1 Nocardioidaceae bacterium | reverse complement strand
ATGCAGCTTGTGGCGACCCTGCCGCTTGGTGACTACGAGACCCGCCTCCTCGAGCTGCTTCAGGTGCTTCATCACGCCGAATCGCGTCATCGAAAAGCGCTCATCGAGAGCGCTCAATGTCTGCCCGTCCTGGCGGAATAGCTCATCGAGCAGGCTCCGCCGGGTCGGATCGGCAAGAGCTCTGAACACCTCGTCCACGTAGTCAAGATAGGTGACTATTTAGTCACATGTCAAGCCGTGCCTCGGTCTTCATCTTGAGCTGACAGAATCGAGGAGGGAGGAGCGACCGTGACAGAGGAATCTCGAGTTAATGCGCTGAAGCTTCTGGTGGTCGGAGACGGGGACGTCGCCACCGCATTGGAGTCGATCGCCACGATCCTCGGCTGGACGCCGTGTGCCGCTACCACGCTCCAAGACGCCGAGCGGGAGCTGGCGAGGTCGGATGCAGTTGTCGTGCTCAGCCATCACGACGACGTCGACGGACCTGTGATCGCAGCAGCGCTCGCGCGCGGCACGCCGTACATCGCAGGGATGGGCTCACGGAAGACTCAGGAAAGACGTCGCCGCTGGATGCTCGACCATGGGGTTGCCGCTGCGCTCCTGGACTCGGTGCACGGACCGGCGGGGCTCGACATCGGTGCGAACACGCCTGCGGAGATAGCGCTCGCGATCGCGGCGGAGATAGTCGGATGGCGCCGGGGTGTGACCGGCGGATCGCTGAAGGATCGACCCGGACCCATCCACCCCGACCTGTCACCAGGTGCTGCGGACTGCCCGGCGGGGTGAGGAACCCCCCGGAAGTACGCAGTTTCCAGGAGGGACGTGCACACCCGCGACGACGTCAAGGCGGGTGTCGTCGAGAGGCTCGCCGACGTACAAATCGAAGCAACTGTCGAAGCCACCGGAACGCTTGCCTACCGGGCCGAAGACGCCGAGTCGTCTTGGGCGGCGAAGCGGTTTTCGCTGAGCGGGCTTGCTGAGGCGCCGTGGTGAGCAGGTGTGCCGGACCGCGCGCAGCAGCCCCTCGAAAGAGATCCCCAGCTCGGATGGCCAGGTCCAGATGGGAAAGAGGATGCCAGACATGGCGGGAACGGGTGTGATGGCGGAGGATGGCTCCGTGGACGAGTTGGCTGCAGGCATCGACGGCGTGTTGGCGAAGTGCCGTGCCGACGTCCCCCGCTTGACGGCGCAGGAAACCTTGGCCGCCGGCAGGCTAGGGGCGCTCGTGATCGACACCCGAACGGAAACTCAGAGGGCGGAAGAGGGCGAGCTCCCGGGCGCCCTGGTGATCGACCGTACCGTGCTCGAGTGGCGGCTAGACCCGGTCAGCGAAGCGCGGATCCCTGAGGCCACCGACTACGACGTGGCCGTCGTGGTGGTCTGTCGGGAGGGGTACAGCTCCGGCATGGCTGCTGCGAGCCTGCGCCAGCTGGGCTTGTGGCGCGCGACCGACATGATCGGAGGCACTGAGGCATGGCAGCGGGCGGGGCTGCCCTTGACAGAGGGACCCGCCGACGTCCGGCGGTAACCAGCGCAACGTCCGAGACTGACCCGCTGGTCAGGTGTGGCTGGCAAGGTACTGGATACTTCGGGAATGCGAGCGACTCTCATCCACGGACCCCGCGACATACGCGTAGCTGACGTACCCGACCCCGTCATCCACAAGCCGAGCGACGCGATCGTGCGGGTGCTCGCCTCGTGCGTATGCGGATCCGACCTTCACCCCTACCGCGGCACAGTGGGTGAGACCACCGAGCCTCGACGGATTGGGCACGAGTTTGTCGGGCTGGTCGAGGACGTGGGCGACGAGGTGAGCACCGTGCGGCGGGGCCAGTTCGTCATCGCGCCGTTCGCGGTGAGCGACGGCACCTGCGCTAACTGCGTCAACGGCATCACGACCTCGTGCTTGCAGGGAGCCTCGTGGGGCGGCGAGGACGCCGACGGGTTCATGGTCGACGGTGGGCAGGGGGAGTTCGTCCGGGTGCCGTGGGCCGATGGCACCCTCGTGGCGACCACCGAGGTGCCGGACGACTCCCTGATCGCCGGCCTTCTGACGCTGTCCGATGTCATGTGCACCGGGCACCACGCCGCCATCTCGGCGGGCGTCGGCAAAGGCAAGACCGTCGTGGTGGTCGGCGACGGTGCGGTGGGCCTGTCCGCGGTGCTCGCCTCACACCGGCTTGGCGCTGAGCGCGTGGTGGTGATGTCGCGGCACGCCTCCCGACAGGCTGTGGCATCTGACTTCGGAGCCACCGACATCGTCGCCGAGCGCGGCGAGGAGGGAGTCGCCGCGATCAAGGAGCTCTTCGACGGAATCGGAGCCGACTGCGTGCTGGAATGCGTGGGTACCGCGGAGTCGATGCGGCAGGCTATCGACTCCACCCGCCCCGGTGGTCGCGTCGGCTATGTGGGGGTCCCGGTCGGGTCGGAGATCCCTATCCGCAAGCTGTTCGGCAACAACATTGCAGTGGGAGGTGGTGTCGCCCCCGCGCGCAGCTACATCGAGGAGCTGCTGGGCGACGTGTTGGAGGGCAGCATCGAGCCGGGCAAGGTCTTCGACAGTGTAATGCCACTTGAGCAAGCCCCGGCCGCCTACAAGGCCATGGACGAGCGCACAGCAATCAAGGTGCTGCTACGCCCGTAGGCGCGGAGTGCACACGGGCAACGACACGCCGCGTAGCGGTATGAAAGCAAACAGTTAATGAACTGCGTCTAAAATTGACCCCGAGAAGAGCAGGAACATCTCAGCGAAGGGCCCTCCCATGGCCGCAACCCTCGACGAGTGCTGGCCCGCCGTCATCGCACGCGGCATCGTCATCCATGTACACAGGCCGTCGGCGACGTGCAACAACCGCTGCCATGTTGTCGCGGCTCTGAGCGAAATCAAACGGTGAACCCCCTCCGATTTCAGGCAGGGATGCGTCCGGTGGCGCTTGACTAGACTCGCAGGGACAGTGCGTCTCGCCGGTCCAGTCCGGTGTCGCCTTCGCCTGAAGGAGTCCGCATGGTGGCCGCGGTGCACAGCATGGACATCAACGCTGACTTGGGAGAGTCGTTCGGGCGCTGGACCCTCGGTGATGACGCCGCCCTCCTGCCGCTCATTACCAGCGCCAATGTGGCCTGTGGATTCCACGCGGGAGATCCGACGACGCTGCGCACCACTGTGCTCGAAGCGACGCGTCTCGGTGTGGTGGTGGGTGCCCAGATCTCCTACCCAGACCTGGTCGGTTTCGGCCGCCGAGCCATGGAGGTCGAGCCCAGGGATCTCGAGTCCGACGTGCTGTACCAGATGTCGGCACTGGACGGGTTGTGCCGGGTAGCCGGCTCCGCCGTTCGCTATCTCAAGCCCCATGGGGCGCTGTACCACCGGACCTTGGTTGACGCTGCGCAGGCCGACGCGGTGGCATCGGCGGTGGCGCTCTACGACGAAACCCTCCCGATCTTGACGATGGAAGACGGGGCGTTGGCCGATGCTGCGCACCGGCGGGGGTTGCGGGTCGTCCGCGAGGGCTTTGTTGACAGGGCCTACCGACCGGACGGCCGTCTGGTGCCACGAACCGAGCCCAGTGCGCTGCTCACCGATCCAGCCGAGGCCGCTGAGCAGGCGGCCCGGCTGGTGGATGCCGGCCGGTTCGACAGCCTCTGCGTGCATGGTGATACGGCCGGCGCTGCCGCCATCGCCGTAGCGGTGCGTGCGGCGCTGGACTCGGCCGGCATCACCGTCCGGGCCTTCGCGTGACGCGGTCGACCGCCGTACCAAGGGACGCCGCGCACCGGGTGGTCCGGCCGTTCGGCACTCGCGCTGTCCTTGTCGAGCTGGCCGGACCGGCCGACGTCCTGCGGCTGCGCGCCGCCGTCGAGTCCGCCGGCGTTGCCACCGAGACCGTGCCCGGATGGCGCACCCTCCTCGTGCGGACCGACGGGGATCCGACCGGGGTGGCGGAATGGCTGAAGAGGGCCGAGCTGGGTGACCTCGAACCGCCGCCGCAGGCGCAACCGGTCATCATTGACGTGCGGTACGACGGACCCGACCTCGAGGACGTCGCGCAGCTCATGGGGAAGTCGGTGGAAGAGGTGGTGGCGTTGCACACCAGGCCGGAGTACACCGTCGTGATGCTCGGCTTCTCGCGTGGATTTCCCTACCTGTCTGGGATGGAGCCGGCCCTCACCGGCATACCTAGGCTCGCCACGCCGCGGACCCGCGTGCCCGCAGGCGCGGTCGGGATCGCGCTCGACCAGACGGGGATCTACCCGATGGCCTCGCCAGGAGGGTGGCGACTTCTGGGCAACACCGACGCCGTGCTGTTCGACCCCGAGCGTTGGCCGCCGTCTCCACTCCAGTCGGGGAGCAGGTTGCGCCTCCGGGCGGTGGGCTGGTCGTGACCCTTGAACTGGCGTCCGTCGGTGCCGCTACCTTGGTGCAAGACCTCGGTCGGCACCGCCTCACGGCATGGGGCGTGGCCAGGTCGGGTGCCGCGGACCGGGCCGCGCTCCGGCTGGCGAACCGTATCGTCGGCAACCCCGAGGATCGAGCTGGGCTGGAGTGCCTGATGGGTGGGCTCACCCTCGTGACCGACGAAGCCACCGCCGTAGCTGTCACCGGTGCGCGCTGCGAGGTCAGCATCGATGGGGCACCACGTGGCCAGGACACCGCGATTCGGATGGAGGCAGGCTAGCGGCTCGATGTTGGCACTGCTATCACGGGGCTGCGGGTGTACGTCGCGGTCCGAGGTGGCCTCGACGTACCGGAGGTTTTGGGCAGCCGGTCGTACGACACCCTCGGGGGCATCGGGCCCACACCGTGTCGACCGGGTGGCGTGCTACCGGTCGGTCCGGTAGCCGCCTGCCGGCCGGCCTGGTACGAGCAGGTGCCGGTGACCCGGATGGCGGGTGCGGCCGAAGTACGAGCGGTGCTCGGCCCTCGAGATGACTGGTTCGACCAGGATGCGGTGGGTGCGATGTTTTCGAGCACCTGGCGGGTGTCCGCCGCCAGCGATCGGGTCGGCCTGCGCCTCAACGGCCCCGCAATGAGATCCCGAGACGGCGAGCTGCCAAGCGAGCCCATGCTGCCCGGCGCAATCCAGGTGCCTGCCGGCGGAGATCCGATCGTCCTCGGGCCCGATAGTGGCACCACGGGTGGGTACCCCGTCATTGCGGTGGTGCTTGACGAGGACCTCGACCTCCTGGGTCAGCTGCGTCCGGGAGAGATCGTGCGCTTCCGGCGGCGCTGAGCTGCGTAACGGGGTGACGGAATCGGCGTTTGCCCGACCGGCCCCGCCGTACCTGTTCGCAAATTCACGAGCGATGGAAGGGCAGGACGCACAGACGTCAATCGCGCAGGAGGGCCACGTCACTGACCATGGCCACGTGGTCACGCATAGCACCGGCTGCTCCGTGCTCGTCGCCGGCTCGGATGGCTTCGGCAATCCGGCGATGTCCCGCGAGTGAGTCCTTGGGACGGCCCGGTTGCGACAGCGACTGGATCCTGGTCTCTCTGACCAGATCGCTGATCTCCGACATCAGGCGAGCCAGCAGCCGTGAGTGTCCGGCTGCTGTCACCGCCGCATGAAAGCGCTCATCACCATCGACGCCTTGGCCACCCGAGTCGATGCTTCGAGCCATCACCTCGAGCGCGTCGTCGATGGCGTCGAGGTCCGCATCAGTACGACGG
>JACCZJ010000093.1 GCA_013696065.1 Nocardioidaceae bacterium | reverse complement strand
GGCCAAGGCGAAGGCTCGCACTCGGGCCAGCCGGGGGGGCCGAGCCAGCCGGATTAGCCCGGCCACCCACACCGGCACCAGCACGGGGCTGATCAGCACGAGCTGAAAGGGTATGAACAAGGCAGCCGGTTGCGAGCTGCCCGAGCTGCCAGCGGCGATCTGCCGGGACAACTCCAGTTGCGGCCAGCCGTGCTCCTGCTGCCAGATCAGGTGGGGCAGCCACAGCATCAGCGCGAGGCCGGCGCCTGCCCATAGCCATCGACTGCGCAGGACCCGTCGCGGTCCGATGGCGATTACACCGACGAACAGCCCGACGGCCAAAAAGACCAACAGGCTCTTGTTCAGCAATCCGATCCCCGTGACCAGGCCGACCAGCAGCCACCACCGCTCGTCGGCCCCTTGCAGGATGCGCACCACCAGCCAGCTCACCGCCGTCCAGGCCAAGAGGTCGAACGTGGAGGTGCTCAAGAGGTGACTGACGGCCAAGAGCAGCGCTGACACTCCCATGCAGGCTGCGGCGAGCATTTGCGCCAGCCGGTCGCCCTTCAACTCACGAGCGATCAGTCCAGTAAGGAGGACCACTCCGGCCGCTGCTAGCGCCGACGGCAACCGCAACACGACAAGCGAACCGGGTGCAATCTCGGTCATCGCTCTGGCCAACAACGGCGTGAGCGGGGGTTGGTCGGGATAGCCCCATGCCAGCCGCTGCCCGGCTTGGAGGAAATACAACTCGTCGCGGTGGTAGCCGTACGCCCCGCTTGTCAACACGAGCGTCAACCCCACCGCCGCCGACACCGCGAGCAACGGACCCCAGGCAATGGCCTCCCTAGACCGCGAGCCGTTTAAGCCAGAGTCGAAGGCCAAGGCCATACCGTGAAGATAACCTGCGGTTCCGGCGACAACGTTGTCACCCGTCACAACTGGTTGGCTGTCGGCTGTGGAGCAGCGGACCCGCGTTCAATGCCACGGCAGCGACGAGCGCTCCTCCCAGTACGCCGCAGGCGACTGGGCCATTCCCGACACGCAGCCCGCCAGAGAGTTCCCGTCGGCACAGAGCGCGGCGAGATTGCTGCTGAGCTGGGCGATCGAAACCGGACCCAGCAGGACCGTCGGGCGCCAGGGTAGGGCCAGTGCCACCGCGATCGCGACCGCATCAGCCGTGGTGCCGGCATCGTCGGCGAGCGCCGTCAGTGGTGCCGGTGCCGCGGAGCCAGCCAGCCGTCCGTTCGCCAGCACCTCCTTGATGATCACCCACCATCCAGCCGCAGCCGCCTCGCTCAACGCCTCGGTGGTCGACGACTCCAGCAGGTTCCACGTTGCCTGCACTGCGGAGAAGACCGGCTCGCCTCCCACCGTGACTCCCAGCGCCTCACGTACCACTGCGGACTGGCCCGGCCCGCTCGTGGACAGTCCGACTCCGATGCCGAGGTCTCGGAGCTCAGCCAGGTGTTCCAATAACGCCCTGTCGCGCAGCACGGGTGACTCAGGCGTCACCGAGTGAACCTGGTAAAGCTGCACCCTCGCTCCTAGGCGCGACCGGGTCTCGGTCCACTGTTCTCGGAACGTTGCCAGCGAGTGGTCCTTGGCCTCGTGAGTCTGCGCATCCACCTGCCAGTCACCCACATAGCGGTACCCCCACTTGCTTGACACGAAGACATCGCTCACCTCGCCCCGGGCCTCCAGCCAGGATTCAAGGAAGTCTTCGGCGAGACCGTATGAACGCGCCACGTCGACGTGGCGGATTCCCGCCGAGTACGCGGCGTCCAGGACCGCGAACGAGCGACTTCTCAGCGCCTCGACGGACCGGTCGTCCCCCAGCGCCTCGGCGTGGTCGAGGGTGATGTAACTGGGTCGGCCGAGCGCCGCCATACCGAGAGCAAGCCGGGACACCGGTTGTCGCGCAGTGAACATGTCCACATCATGCCCACCCTGGCAACGATGTCCCGAGACAGTGTTGACCACTGTTTTCAGAATCTTGCGGACAAGCTGCGGACAAGGGGACGGGACCCTGCGCCTCAAGCCTTTGCATGCGGCCGAGGATTTCTGTCTTCTTCGCGTCAAACTCTTCCGGCGTCAGGATGCCAGCGTCACGCAGTTCGGCAAGCTTGCGGAGCTGCGCCATTGGGTGACGCGCTGAGCCTCTTTCGCGTCGGGCAGCGACTCTATTTTGGAGACACACCACTAAGTGCGATCGGACGCGGCGGTGTCGCCGCGTGACCTCGAAGCCGTCGTGGTGTCCGAATAGGTGCCGTGGACCGGCGCGACAGCCGTCTCCACGCCCAGCGCGCCGTCGGCTGAAAGCCGCCCAGGCCCGATGAACAGCAGGCAGAACAAGCCCGCCAGCAACGCGACGTCGAGCTCGGCGCCGGGAGCATCAGGCACGATGAAGCCGACATCGGTCTTCACCAGCCAGATCCCCCCGATGAGGATGACGATCAACGGCAAGGTCGTCAGCCGGGTGAGCAGCCCGACGATCAGGAAGAGTCCCCCGATGCCTTCTGCGATCGTCATTAGCCAGGCGACTAACTCCGGCGAGGGGACGTCGAGTCCGCTCAGCACGGTGGCGAAGTTGTCGACCCCGCCGTCGAGCTTCTGCCAGCCGTGCCAGGCGAAGACGAGGCCGAGGCCGACGCGCAACAGCAGTGGTCCGAGGTCGGCGGAACGGCCGAGTGCGGATGAACCGATGGACTTCATGCATCCTCCAGCGTGAGGCGGGGAAAGGCAGGCGGTCAGGGCAGACAGCGGTTGCGGCAGGTCAATGCCATGAGAATGATATGTACGTTTTGTGAACCGCTG
>JACCZJ010000071.1 GCA_013696065.1 Nocardioidaceae bacterium | reverse complement strand
CCGCGCAGGAAGACCTCATACGTGCGGGTTTGACGATTCTTGAGGCTCTCTTGCCAGACCGCAGGCAACTGCCGGGCCAGATCGCGAGCCCCGTAGATGACGTGGAGGTCATGGCCTGCAAGGTTCGCCTCAACTCGTTCGATCTCGTCTTGGGTGGCGCCGGCTAGCACCTCGTGAGAGATGACCACCCGATCGGACTTGGCGTCGAGCGCCTTGCTGCTCAGCTTCTCCCAAGCGCCTGGGACGGCGGGATCGTCATACCCACCGAACCTGATGCCGCGCAGATCGAGTGCGGCGTGGTAGTGCTCGAGAGGCCCGGATCCCGGAAATGCGACTCCCGCTCGCGCGAGTTGTCGGCGGTTCTGCCCCAAGACATCCTGGAGGTATGTCGTGCCCGTTTTCGGGGCGCCGACATGGAGATAGATCGTCGGGCGGGTGGCGGACACGCCCACATCGTAGAGGGCACATGCGCAGCTTGGCGCCATCGCCGACCCTGGCTGATAACGTAACGAAGTCGTGACCCCGCCCGCCCGCTTGAGGACAAGACTTTGACTGACATTGCCGAGGCTCCCGTGCGCGAAGACAACCCGAACGCTGCTGAAGCCGCCCACCCTCTGCCGGCCTTGGAACTTCGTATTGTGCAGCGCACGATTCTGCGACCGGAACAAGAGCTTGACATCCGACCCCTCTACGTCGGCGGCGTCTCTAGCTTCAGCGCCGGTGAGAGCACTTCTCGCCAGTCGGGGAGTGAAGGAGGCGATGGCTCCGCCGACAACCACGGAGAGGCTGACGGGGGAGCAGACACACCGAAGGGAATGGGCGGCTTCGGCACCATCTCCGGCACGATCGGGGCTGTCGTCTCTCCTGAGCGTCGGCTGACCTTTGGCACCTACTTCAACGCCTTCCCTGCCAGCTATTGGCGACGTTGGACCACCTTCGACTCGGTCCGCCTGTCGATGCGGCTCGGTGGGCAAGGCACTGTGATCGTCTACCGTTCCACGGCCAAGGGCCATGTCCAGCGCGCCGACTCAGCGGTGATCGACAGCAGAGACTTCGAGGCCGTCGAGTTCGATCTGCCGCTCAAGCCCTTCATCGACGGGGGATGGTATTGGTTCGACGTCGAGGCCGGCGAGAGTTCTTTGACTCTCGAGTCGGCTGTGTGGGGCTTCAAGACCGACAAGACGGCGCAGGGCTCGGTCTCCATCGGCATCACCACCTTCAACCGCCCCGAGTTCTGTGTCGACCAGCTCATCAAGCTGTCCCAAGAGCCTGCGGTGCTCGACGTCATCGATGAGATCTTGGTGATCGACCAGGGCACCCAGAAGGTGACTGACCACGAGCTCTACGACCAGACTGCTGCGGCGCTCGGCGCCAAGCTCAGGCTGATCGAGCAGGGCAACCTGGGCGGGTCAGGCGGATTCTCACGGGCTATGGACGAGGCCACCAGCAAGGGAGACGCCGACTACGTGCTGCTCTTGGACGACGACGTTGTCTGTGAGCCCGAGGGAATTTTGAGGGCGGTGGCGTTTGCCGACCTGGCCAAGCAACCCACCCTGGTCGGCGGGCAAATGTTCAGCCTCTACGACCGATCGGTGCTGCACGCGTTCGGGGAGACGGTCGCCAAATATCGCTGGTTCTGGGGAGCCGCGCCCCACACCGAACACGGGCATAACTTCGCCAAGCACTCTTTGCGCTCGATGCAGTGGCTGCACCGCCGCATCGACGTCGACTACAACGGCTGGTGGATGTGCCTCATCCCCACCAAGGTGATTCGCGAGATCGGGTTGTCGCTGCCCATGTTCATCAAGTGGGACGACGCCGAGTTCGGCTTGCGGGCGGCCGAAGCCGGCTACCCGACTGTGACGATGCCTGGTGTTGCGGTCTGGCACGTGCCTTGGCACGAGAAAGACGACACCATCGACTGGCAGGCCTACTTCCACCGCCGTAACCGCATCGTCGCTGCCTTGCTGCACTCGCCCTACGATCGCGGGGGCAGACTCGTCCGCGAAAGTTTCGAGACCCAGGTCAAGCATCTCCTTTCCATGCAGTATGGACCTGCGGAGATGGGCCTGATGGCCATCGAGGACATCCTCGAGGGGCCACAGCGGATGCACCGTGACGTGCTCGAGCGGCTACCTGAGCTGAGAGAGCTGCGCAAGCGATACGACGACTCCCAATCGCAGACGGATCTCGACGCCTTCCCGAAAGCGAAGCGCCGCAAGCCACCGCGCAAGGGCAAAGAGCCGACAGCCCCGACAGGCAAGCTCGGTCGCGCCAAGACGATGGTGGCCGGTGCTGTCCGTCAGGTCGCTCCGGTGCGCGACACCGCCAAGGTCAACCCGGAGGCAAGCATTCCCCACGTCGACCTCAAGTGGTGGCTGCTGTCGCAGTTCGACTCCGCCTTGGTCTCGTCAGCCGACGGGTCAGCGGCGTCTTGGTACAAGCGCGACCCAGAGCTGTTCCGTGACCTGATGGCGCGGTCGGTGACTCTGCACGCGCGGCTCGGCAAGGAGTGGCCGCAGCTATCGGCGCGCTACAAGGCAGCGCTTGACGAGTTGGCGTCTCCCGACGCCTGGCACAAGACGTTCGAACAATCGTCGACCCCTCATCAAACCTGAGTTCAGCGCACCTATTCCCATGCCTGCGCTGAACCAACTTCCTCGTGAGCCTTGACGGATACGATGAGGTCCATGTGCTCGCCCTCTTGGGTCAACGCCCGAACGGCGTTCCGCGAGGCCACTGCCTGGTTCGTCCGTGCCACCGCCTCCGGACACGACAGATGGGACGAGCAGGCCCTGGGCGAGTGGACGGTGCGGGACCTCGTCGGGCACACGAGCCGGGCGCTGCTGACTGTCGAGGCTTATCTGGACCAGCCGGTGGCGTCAATCGAGGTAACGTCGCCCATCGAGTACTTCCGTCTCGCTCTGGCGTCGGTCGGCGATCCGGCAGCGGTGGCCCAGCGGGGCCGCGACGCCGGAGCGCAGCTGGGTGCCGATGTCGCTGCGGCGGTCGAGCAGATCGCCGACCGCGTCATCGGCCGCGTCGATGCAGCGCCCGAGGATGCGCCGGTAGCCACGCCCGTCGGCGGCATGCGTCTGGCTGACTATCTGCCGACTCGCACCTTCGAGCTCACCGTCCACACCTGTGACCTGGCCGCTGCGCTTGGCCAGAAGGCCGACGTACCGGAGGTCGCTGCATTGGACAGCCTCACCCTGCTCGGTGGTCTCGCGGTGAGGTCGGGTCGTGCTGGGCCGTTGCTTCTGGCGGCGACCGGACGCGGCAACCTGCCAAGCGGATTCACCGTCTTGTAGGGCCCGAATTCACCGCGCTGCTTTGCGGCTGCGCGCGGTCCCGTGCCTGACCCGGGGACGTCGGGGCAGGTGCGGCGGCACGGCCATCCCAGCAATGCGTTAGTGGCTCGCGATGTGAGGCTATCCGTGACAACAGAGCGTCACGCGCTACCGTTCATCGCGAGACCGCTGGACAGCCAGCAATTCAGTACCTGAGGGGGAGCACACCGAAGTGACGGAAGCAAGACACAAGCTGGTCATCGTGGAGTCGCCGGCAAAGGCGCGCACGATCTCTGGCTTTCTGGGCCGCGATTACGTCGTGGAGTCGTCGATCGGTCACATCCGCGACCTGCCCAACAACGCCAGCGAGGTCCCCGCCAAATACAAGGGTGAAGCATGGGGGCGGCTTGGCGTCGACGTCGATAACGGCTTCATCCCTGTGTATGTCGTCCCGGCAGACAAGAAGAAGCAGATCACGAAGCTCAAGGCACTGCTCAAGGGAGCCGACGAGCTCTATCTCGCCACAGACGAGGACCGCGAAGGCGAGGCGATCGCCTGGCACCTCCTCGACGAGCTGAAGCCCAAGGTTCCCGTGCACCGGATGGTGTTCCACGAGATCACCCCCGACGCCATCGCCGCCGCCGTGGCGAACCCGCGCAGCATCAACGACGACCTCGTCGAAGCGCAGGAGGCTCGACGGATCCTCGACCGCCTCTATGGCTACGAGGTCTCGCCGGTGTTGTGGAAGAAGGTGATGAGTGGGTTATCGGCCGGCCGGGTCCAGTCTGTCGCCACCCGCTTGGTGGTCGACCGTGAACGCGAGCGGATCGCCTTCCGATCCGCCTCCTATTGGGATCTCGAGGCTACCTTCGACGCGGGCGAGAACAAGACGCCACGCACGTTCCCCGCCAAGCTGCTCAGTATCGAGGGGCGTCGTGTCGCCCAAGGGCGCGACTTCACATCTGTCGGCCAGCTCAGGGATTCAGACGTCATCCATGTGGATGAGGGCAGAGCGGGTGCGTTGGCCGAGGCGCTGCGTCAGCAGGATTTCACGGTCAGATCTGTCGAGGCCAAGCCCTATCGCCGTTCGCCGTACGCACCTTTTCGCACCACCACGTTGCAACAAGAAGCCTCCCGCAAACTCGGTTACGGCTCGCAGCGCACCATGCAAGTCGCGCAGCGGCTTTACGAAAACGGGTTCATCACCTACATGCGCACCGACTCGATCACGCTGTCGGCCACCGCGATCGGTGCGGCTCGCACCCAGGTCGCGGAGCTTTTCGGTCGCGAGTACCTGCCCGACAAGCCCCGCACCTATCAAAGCAAGGTCAAGAACGCCCAAGAGGCGCACGAGGCGATCCGGCCTGCCGGTGATTCCTTTCGCACTCCTGCACAAACCGGCCTCAACGGCGACGAGTACCGGCTCTACGAGCTGATTTGGATGCGCACAGTGGCGTCGCAGATGAAGGACGCCGAGGGACGTTCGGTGTCGGTCCGGATTGCTGCGACGGCCTCGACGGGGGAGCAGTGTGAATTTTCGGCCAGTGGCCGGGTCATCTTGTTTCACGGGTTCCTCAAGGCGTATGTCGAGGGCGGCGACGACCCCGAGGGTGACCGCGACGACAGCGAGGCCCGGCTCCCCGACGTCAGCGAGGGAGACACCGTCACGGTGGCGGAGCTGGACTCGGCGGCACACCAGACCAGGCCACCGGCTCGCTACACCGAGGCGACGCTGATCCGCGAGCTCGAGGAGCGGGAGATCGGGCGCCCATCGACATACGCGGCGATCATCACCACGATCCTCAACCGCGGCTATGTCCACAAGAAGGGCACCGCGCTCGTGCCGGCCTGGCTTGCCTTTGCGGTGGTGCGCCTGCTGGAGCGCCACTTCGATCGCCTGGTTGACTACAACTTCACGGCGGCGCTCGAGGACGTGCTCGACGAGGTCGCGGCCGGACGCCTGGATTCGACCACGGAGTTGTCCAAGTTTTATTTCGGGGACGGCGACCTGCAGGGGCTCAAGACGCTGGTGACGGAGCTCGGCGAGATCGACGCGCGTGAGCTATCCACCTTCGAGCTCGGTGAAGGCATCGCGGTGCGCGTGGGGCGCTACGGGCCTTATGTCGAAACCAGTGAAGGCAGCAGAGCGAACATTCCTGAGGAGCTGCCACCCGACGAGCTGACCCTGGACAAGGCCCGCGAGTTGTTGGCAAACCCTGCCGGAGCAGAGATCGAGCTCGGTGTGCACCCCGACACGGGGGTCCCCGTGGTCGCCAAGAGTGGACGCTACGGCCCCTATGTCACGGAGCTGCTCGGCGATGACGCTCCCAAGAATGCGAAGCCGCGCACCTCGAGTCTCTTCAAGACCATGTCCCTGGAATCCATCGACCTGGAGCAGGCGGTGCGGCTGCTCACTCTCCCCCGAGTCGTCGGGGTGGACCCCGAGTCGAGGGAAGAGATCACCGCCCAGAACGGCCGCTATGGCCCGTACCTCAAGAAGGGCAGCGACTCGCGGTCAATCGACTCCGAGGATCAGCTGTTGACGATCACCCTAGATGAGGCACTAAAGATCTACGCAGAGCCCAAGCAGCGTGGTCGGCGTGCTGCGGCAGGACCGCTGCGGGAGCTGGGCGAAGACCCGAACTCGAAGAAGCCCTTGGTGGTCAAGGAGGGGCGGTTCGGGGCATACGTGACCGATGGCGAGTTCAACGCCACCTTGCGCAAGGACGACTCGGTCGAGGAGATCACGTTGGAGCGGGCGGCCGAGCTGCTCGCTGACAAGCGGGCACGGGGGCCGGCACCTGCACGTCGTACGACGAAAAACTCTCAGACGAAAAAGTCGCCGGCAAAGAAGGCAGCCGCCAAGAAGAGCACGGCGAAGAAGAGCACGGCGAAGAAGAGCACGGCGAAGAAGAGCACGGCGAAGGAGGCCATGGCCAAGAAGGCAACCACCACCAACAAGAGCGCGACCGAGAAGGCAACCGCCGACGGCATGTGAGTGTCGGCTCCGGCGCGGCGACCACGAAGCCCACGCGCGCGTCGGCCCGCGAGTATCCGCTCCACTGTCCCGTGCTGTGCCCCTTAACCCCCTAGTGTGAGTCGGGTCAGGTCGTCGAGCGCCCGCACGGTGACCGCAGACACGAGGGACTCGCCATGCCGCGTTACGTGTTCGACTTTTCTGAAGGAAACGCCTCACAGAGGGACCTGCTCGGAGGCAAAGGGGCGAACCTGGCCGAGATGACCAACCTCGGCCTGCCAGTGCCGCCTGGTTTCACGATCACCACTGATGCCTGTCGGGCGTATCTCGAAACTGGCCAGCCGCCCGCAGAGCTGGTCGAGGAGATCGACAAACATCTCGCCACTCTCGAGGAGTCGATGGGCCGCCAACTGGGCCAGCCCGATCACCCGCTGCTCGTCTCGGTTCGTTCCGGTGCGAAGTTCTCGATGCCCGGGATGATGGAGACGGTTCTCAATATCGGCCTCAACGACGAGTCCGTCGAGGGACTGGCGGCGATCTCTGCCAACCCTCGTTTCTCCTGGGACTCCTACCGACGGCTGCTGTCCATGTTCGGCAGCACCGCCCTCGACGTGGATCGGTCGTTCTTCGACCAAGCGCTCGAGGAGCTTAAGACCGACCGTGGCGTCGACACGGACGTCGAGCTTAGGGCTGAAGACCTCCAGCAGCTGGTGGCGACATACAAGAAGATCATCGTCGACGAGACCGGTTCCGAGTTTCCCCAGCCGCCACGTGAGCAGCTCGACCTAGCTGTGCGCGCCGTCTTCTCATCTTGGAACACGGAGCGTGCCAAGCTTTACCGTCGCCAAGAACGCATCCCCGACGACCTCGGAACCGCCGTCAACATCTGCTCGATGGTGTTCGGCAACCTGGGCGACGACTCGGGTACCGGTGTGTGCTTCACCAGGGACCCGGCCAGCGGACATCGCGGTGTGTACGGCGACTACCTGGTCAACGCTCAGGGCGAAGACGTGGTCGCCGGGATCCGCAACACCCTCCCGTTGACCGCCCTTGGGGAGACTGACTCGACGTCCTACAACGAACTCCTGTCGATCATGGCCACACTCGAGGCGCACTACAAAGACCTGTGTGACATCGAGTTCACGGTCGAACGCGGCAAGCTCTGGATGCTTCAGACCCGTGCCGGCAAGAGAACGGCGGGGGCGGCCTTCCGCATCGCCGTACAGCTGGTCGACGAAGGCGTCATCGACATGGACGAGGCGCTGTTGCGCGTCACTGGCTCCCAGCTGGCCCAGCTGATGTTTCCCCAGTTCGACAAGGA
>JACCZJ010000069.1 GCA_013696065.1 Nocardioidaceae bacterium | reverse complement strand
GTAAAGGCCTGGTTGAGCGTCGCGCGCACCCGACGGACACACGGGCCGGAGCCGTCGTCGTGACCGCTGCCGGGGCGGACCTGGCCAACGAGGCCAACGCGGTCGTCGAGGAGGTCGACCGACGGTTCTTCGAGCCACTCGCGGCCAGCCGTGCGGACTTCACGGCCATGTTGCGCGCGGTCCTACCGCACCCGGCTCCCTAGCTGCGCATACGCCGTCCGGGTGCCAGTGCTTGAGGGAGCTGGAGGTGGACGAGCGGCCCTGAGTTTAGCCGGCCGTGTAGCCGGCGAAAGTGATGCCGCGATGCGCCGCTAACTGCTCGGCCTGCTCCGTCACGGCCTGCTCCGGCACCGGTGACCAGGTGTCCACCAGCAGCTTCAGCCGGCTGCCCGAGGCGCGGGGCCGCCAGGTGCCGACGATCTCGCCTCCCGTGACGACGGCGCCTGGGCGGCCCAGGGCCACCCACATCGCCTTCCGTCGGCCAGGGTCTGTCCCCAGGAGCTCCCGATCCCGAGCCTGCAAGAAAAGGTCGTACGGCCCGAGCAATCGGACGGCCGACGGCTCAACGGCGGCGGATCCACAACTCGCCAGGTCGTCAGGGAGGAGCCAGCGGGTCTCCCCTGCAAGGTGGACTTCGACGGCGTCGTCGGGCCACCGAGCTTTGACCTCGTTCACGGGCGCGTCGAAGTACGCTGCGACGAGCTTCGGCGTCGACGGGCCCAGGAAGTGCAGACAGGCGCGCACCACGTCGAGGTGATCGGGCACGTTCTCCTCGGCGCCGGTCCAGCCCGGGATCGGCCGCAGCACCGGCGGGGAACTCTCCGGTACGAGTTCGAGTCCCGCGCGCAGAGCCGCCAAACGGAATGGCATCTCGTAGCAGTGGACTGTCTTGCACGGTCGGCAGGTCCGGACGTACGGGGCACTCAGCCGGGCGGTTAGCTCGGAGGATACGTCCCCCTTGACCATCGGCCGCACGACGAGGTCACGCAGCTGCGCCGCGACCACATCAAGCGCTTCAAGGGGACTGATGCTCGCGGCCTTCAATGGCTTCGCCGCGTCGAAGATCCGCTTTCCCGCGTCAGCCTCCGAAAATGGGGCGCAGGCGGCCGCAACAGCCGCCACTTCGGCGCGACGGTAGAAGTGCGGGGCGCCGCGCAGGGTCCAGGCAAGCGCCAGACGGTCGCTCACGTCGCTGAGCTGCTTTGGACTGACGCCGCGGTTGGCCATCGCCCACAATGCCCCGTCGGAACCGGTGTCCTGAACTCCGAGGTCCAGCACCGCGACATCGGTCAAATTGTGCCCGGCGACCCGATCCAGCTGCTGCACGTGGAAGCGGTGACCGAGCACCTGTTCCCGTGAGATCGCCATGTTTGGTGTCTATCACGAGACAGGGAAATCCCGGCCGGGAGACGTCGCGCGAGCATATGGGTGCTCGATCGTGCGGCATGATTGAGGGCGGGGGCGATGTGCCCCGAAGGAGTCGGCATCCGAAGCGGTCGGCATCCGAAGGCGCGACCAGCGTCGTACCGCCAGGAGTGTAGATGTCGTCGTGATGAAGTCGAGCGCGAACCTTGAGACGGTAGACGGCTTCTTTCAGTCTTACCGCAGCGCGTTCGAAGCCTTCGATGCTCCGGCGATCGCCGACCACTTTGCTTATCCCGCACACATCACCAGCGATAACGACGAGATCGTGCTCATGGTGGCATCCAGCCGAGAGCAGTGGGCGCAGCAGATACAGCGGCTTCTCGACGTCTATACGGGGATCGGTGTCAAGTCAGCTCACGTTCTGGAGCAAGCGGTCGCCGACCTCTCACCGCGGCTCCATCAGGTGAAGCTCCGGTGGGCGTTACACGACGCGGCCGACGACATGCTCTACGACTTCGAGGCGATGTACATGCTGGCGAATCTCGAGGGCGTTCTGCAGATCACGGCGCTGGCGCACAACGAACAGCCCCGACTGCGCGACTGTCTGGCTCGACTAGGCCTCCACAGGCCTGGCAGAGAAGGTCCCCGAAGCTCAGGACCCTAGGTCATCACAGGCATCCACGCGCCTCGGATGTGGAGAGTTGGGCAATGGCGCTCGTCAGTCGTCGGGGGAGTAGGCGATGCCGAGAGCCTGTGCATTCTTGAGCAATCTCTTGTCCCGAGTCCACAGGCGCGCCCCTGAGGTCAGGAGCGTGGACGCAAGGAGGTGCGCATCCACAAAACTCAAGCCTTGTCCGTATAGCTGACGCTCCTCGACCAGATGCATAACCTCTCCATGTGTCGCTACCTGGATCTCGGGCAGATTGGCCAGTAGCTCGAGGAAAGCAGCACGGTCACGCAGTGCCCCGAGGGCCAGTTCTCCGACGACCATCGGGTGCTGACCCACCATGGAGCCATGCAGGGCATCGGCCAGTGACGATTCGAGCTGGTGCAAGTGGTCGATCCAGATCGAGGTATCGACGAGGAGCATCGATCAACTCGCCCGCCGCCGGGGGGCTGCCTTCGCCTTCGGGTCGCTTCCGCCGAGTACAGCCAGTCTCCGAGCGCTTTCCCGCTCGATGAGGGCCTCCAAACCCAGCCGGACCAAGGCCGACTTCCCCCTCTTCCCCGTCAACTGCTCAGCCTCAGCGACCAAAGCATCGTCCAATGTCACTGTCGTTCTCATGCAGACCTCCTGCACCAAATCTAGCATCCTTTGATGCCATACATGGTGCCGTAGTCACCCCGCTGCCGCAGCCTCCAGACTCGTGTTGGCCATCAGCGAGGGCGCGACGGGTCCACCAATCGAACGGTTTTCACTCCGGCTTCACCCGCGCGGAGCCCGCACGGCGCCAAGAATTCAACCGGGTTGTCCAGCCTGGGAGACATGCGACCTCTACTTGACCTCAGCCGGCTCGCCCGGCTCGCCCTTGCCCTGCCGCTCGCAGCGGCCGTCACCCTTGGCG
>JACCZJ010000063.1 GCA_013696065.1 Nocardioidaceae bacterium | reverse complement strand
CTCTCACGGCGCCGCACCCTTGTGGAGATCTGGTTGCTTCGCGCAGATGTTCTACTTGTGAACACTCAAGGATAGCTAGCGCACGATCCGAGGGCATTTTCTCAATGGGTGGCCTGCCTCACACGGGTGGCTGCCGCACAGTAGGTGGCCTGCTCACACGCCAGCGTTCATCCCGCTCAGGGACCGCCAGCAGCCCGACCGAGGTCAGCCGAGATCAGCCCAGGTCAGCACCTGGTCAGCCTCGATGACGTGCCTGGTCCGACGGCCGACGACCAGTTCCAACTCGGGCACCGGGATGCCGGTGCCGGGCCGCTTGATGGCGATGTCGTCGCGCTGCAGCTCAGCACCAGCGGCAATCTCTCTGGCGGCCACCAGGCTGCGTCGACCGAGTCGATACATCTCACTCTCGGCTTCGGTGACTCTCTTGACCGACAGGCCAAGCGACGCCTCGGCCTCGCGGATCGCGCTCACCATCGCGGACAGCTCGCGTGGCTCGAGGGCGAAGGCGTGGTCGGGGCCGTCTTGGTCACGGCTCAGCGTGAAGTGCTTCTCGATGACACTCGCGCCCAATGACACCGCGACCACGTCGGCGGTGTGGCCCATGGTGTGGTCGCTCCACCCGATGGGGACATCGAACGCCGATGCCAGCGTTGTGATGGCCCTGAGATTCAGGTCCTCGAAGCGCGGAGGGTAGTTGATGGCGCAGTGCAGTATGGCGATCTGGTCAGCGCCAGCACCATTGGCGGTGTCGAGAGCGCGCTCGATGTCACCGAGGCTCGCCATCCCCGTCGAGATCAGCAGTGGTCGGCCCGTGGCGGCGCATTTTTCGATCAGTGGCAGATGGTTGACCTCGTAGGACGCGATCTTGTACGCCGGTACGTCGAGCGACTCGAGCAGGTCGACCGCCTCCTCCTGGAACGGGGTGCTGAGGAAGTCGATCTGGTGCCGCTTCGCGTGGTCGGCGAGGTCGTGGTGCCATTCCCACGGGATCTCGACACGTTTGATCAGCTCCCACACCGACTCCTTTTCCTTGAGCAGGGCAGCGTCCTCGAGGTACGACATCGTGGGGGTATGCCGGCTGTAGAGCCCTTCAGCGGTGTAGGTCTGGAACTTGACAGCGTCCGCACCGGAATCAGCCGCCACTTCGATCAGCCGCTTGGCGGTGTCCAGATCGCGATTGTGGTTGCTGCCTGCTTCGGCGATGACGTATGCCGGCTGACCTGGCCCGACCTTCCGACCCGCAATCTCGAACTCTGCCCGGCCATAGCTGCGCGCACCCATGGTTGCGCCCCTTTCTCGAGGTCTTCGACCAAGTCGCCGCCTAGACCACCCTAAGCCTCACGCAAGTTCCGCTGGCAGGCATTGGTGAGTGCGCCGACGATGCGGGCCGCGCCGTCGCCGTCGACCAAGCTCCGGGCGACTCTTGTTGCCGCGGCCAGGCGTGCTGGGTCCCCTAGCCACCCAGCCAGACGCTCGGTGACAAGAGCCGGCTGACCCCGCAGCTCAGCCGCCGTACCCAACCCCGCAGCAGCTCCGGCCGCCAACATGGCGTGATAGTTGCCCCCTTGGTTGTCGGCCACCTGCAGCAGCGCCATGGGTACTCCGAGGCAGGCCAACTCGTAGGCCGAGACGCCAGCCGTGCTGATCACGGCGTCAACCTGGCGCAACTGGCTGACCAGTCCCAGACCGCCCTTGACTGGCTGGGCACGGCCACCGGCGCTTTCGATCAGCGCCTCGACCGTTGCCGTGAGACCTCGGGCGTCCGTTCCCCCCATGAGCACCGCAACCACAGGTCGTCCGAGCAGCTCCTCACCACGCGGCCCACGACGCGCCGCACGGACCTCCGCCCGGATCGGCGCGAAGCTGATACCCCGCAGCAATGTGGCGGAGCCGTCGTCGGGGCGACTCGCTGCTTCAGCCCCTAGGGAGTAGTCGATTGACAGGTGGGCCGGTCGACGCCCGAACTCGGCATCCTCGAAGTTTGCCAATGCCACACCCGTGGCCTCGATGGCCTGCAGGGCATCGGGGAAAACATAGGAGTCGAGGAGCACGGCGTGAGCCCGGGTAGAGCCAACCAAGCCGACAAGCGCCTCCACACCGTCAGCCGGATCGACGGAATCGACTCCAAGCGACTCGATCCACGGTGTCACCCATCCCACTGCGCTGAGGTCGGCCGACATCGTGACCCGCCAGCCCTGCTCGCGTGCCGCCTCAGCGACCGCGAGACTCCTCATGACGTGGCCAGCACCCCGCTGGCGTCCGGAGTCGGCACGGATCAGCAAGTGAGCGGAGGCGGCCGTGCGACCCTGCGGCGCTGTCACAGTTGTCTCCTTTAGCCTGCGTCGATCGGCTTCTGCTGGACCTCGCTGTTGATGGCTGCGATCTCAGGGTGGGAGCGCAAAAAGGCCACGACCTCTTGCCATCCCGCCACTCGATTTCCGAGACTGGCGACCATAGCGACGAGGGCCTCCCAATCTGCGGCCGTATCCAAGGTGACGCGAAGGTCGGAGGCGTCGGGGGCCACCGACAAGCCGAGCAGCCGTCGCTCGTCGGGCTCGGAATAGAGCAAACTCGTGACGTGCTGGCGGTGAAATCCTTGGGCGGCCTCGTCGACGGCGCGCAGCGCAGATGCAGACACGAGTTCGACATCGAGACCTCGTGGCAGGGTCCGGACCAGTGTCGTCGCGACGTAGTCCCAGGAGCAATCGGTCCGCCAGGCGGCGACCACCTGATCGACCAGGGCCGGGTCAACCAGCGGGCAGTCGGCGGTAATGCGCACGACCGCGTCAGCGGGGTGCTCGTCAAGCACCAGACAGAAGCGCGCCAGCACATCGTCCTCGGAGCCCCGCACACACGAGACTCCCGCTGCGGCGGCGTAGCGCTCGATCTCGTCGTCTCCAGGGTTGACCGAGGTCGCCACCACGATCTCATCGACAAGGCGACACTGGTCGAGGGCGCGTATCACCCAACCCAGCACCGGCAACCCGTCGAGATCACGCAACACCTTGCCCGACAGCCGCGTTGACCCCATCCGAGCCTGAACGACAGCAATGACGCGCAACTCGTCCTCCTGACGTCGGCAGTGCGTGTACGCCACGAAGTGCTCGCAGCATCCGTATCATCATGTCTCACCAGTCCCACCCGACCGACAACCCAACGGAGTTGCAGGCATGTCGATCCTCAACGGAGCCTCGATCCTCGTCACGGGAGGTACCGGCTCGTTCGGGAAGGCTTTCGTGGACTATGCGCTCAAGAACCTCGATCCACGCCGGCTGGTGATCCTCAGCCGTGACGAACTCAAGCAATACGAGGTCAGGCAACTCTTCAACGACGATCCCCGTCTGCGCTGGTTCATCGGAGATGTCCGAGACCGGCATCGCCTCGAGCGCGCCATGCACGGTATCGACTACGTCATCCACGCCGCGGCCCTCAAGCAGGTCGACACCGCGGAGTACAACCCCTTCGAATACGTACAGACCAATGTCATCGGCTCGCAGAACGTCGTGGAGGCGGCGATCGACAGCGGCGTCAAGAAGGTTGTCGCCCTGTCAACCGACAAGGCCTCGAGCCCGATCAACCTCTATGGTGCAACCAAATTGTGCGCCGACCGCATCTTCATCGCAGCCAATCACTACGCGGCCGGATACGAGAGCCGCTTCGCCGTCGTCCGCTACGGCAACGTCATGGGCTCACGTGGGTCCGTGATTCCGTTCTTCAAGACGCTCGGCCTTGCCGGCAAGTCGTTGCCTATCACCGACAAACGGATGACCCGGTTTTGGATCACCCTGCCGCAGGCCGTGGCATTCGTGGTCGACTCCTTCGACCAGATGCACGGCGGTGAGCTCTATGTGCCGCGCATCCCCAGCATGCGCATCACCGACCTGGCGAGCGCCCTCGCACCTCATTCGCCCGTCCACGAAATCGGCATCCGCCCGGGCGAAAAGCTGCATGAGGAGATGATCGCTGCCGACGACTCTCGCCGCACGGTCAAGCAGCCGGACCGGTATGTGGTCATGCCCTATCTCGCCGGGTGGGGCTACGAGCCACCCGAGGGTGGCGAGCCAGTGCCCGATGGTTTCGCCTATCGCTCTGACACCAACGATCTGTGGCTGGACACCGAGGGGTTGCGCGACCTTGTCGAACGTTTCGCCTGAGCAACTCCCGTTTGGCCGGCAGTCGATCGACCAAGACGATATCGACGCCGTCGTCCAAGTGCTGCGAGGCGACTGGTTGACGACAGGTCCGGCAGTCGAACAGTTCGAAGCCGCCCTAAGTGCCTGGGCGGGTGCTCCGACCGTCGCGGTGACGTCGGGGACGGCTGCACTTCATACGGCGTACGCCGCTGCGGGTATCGGCAAAGGCAGCGAGGTGGTGACCTCACCGATGACGTTCGTGGCGACGGCAGCTACGGCCAGCATGCTCGGCGCCGACATCGTCTTCGCCGACGTCGAGCCGGACACCGCCAACCTCGACGTGGGCGCTGTCGAGGCCCTGGTCTCCGGACGCACGGCCGCGATCACGGGCGTCGACTATGCGGGTCACCCGGTGGAGGTGGACGCCTTGCGCGCGCTGGCCCACTCGCATCATGCGCTGTTCATCGAAGATGCGGCCCACTCGGTGGGCAGCAGGTGGCGTGGAGAACCAGTCGGGTCTCTCGCTGATCTGACGACTTTTTCCTTCTACCCCACCAAGAACTTCACGACGGCCGAGGGTGGCGCAGTGGCCTCGCCCAACCCCCAACTGCTCGATCGGGCCCGCCACTTTCGCAACCACGGCCTGGTCCGTGATCGGTCGGTGCAGCGCACTCCGGACGTTGGCGGCTGGCACCAAGAGGTTCACGAGCTGGGTCTCAACTACCGGCTGCCTGACGTGCTCTGCGCCCTCGGGCTAGCACAGCTTCGGAAGCTCGGCCGGTTCAAGCAACGGCGCAAGCAGATCGTGGCGGCGTACAACACCGCCTTTGCCTCTGTCGCGGAGGTGGCGACCCCACCGTGTCGCGAGCAAGCCGACCCGATGTGGCACCTTTACCCGCTGCGCGTCCTCGACGGACGCCGCCGAGGGCTGTACGACGCGTTGCGCTCGGCCGGGATCTTGGTGCAGGTCCACTACGTGCCGGTGCACTGGCACCCGGCCTACGCCGACCTTGGCTACATCCGTGGCATGTGTCCTCATGCCGAAGCGTTCTACGAGCAGCAGTTGTCCCTCCCACTGTTCCCCGGCATGGGCGACCACGACGTGGACCGGGTCATCGACGCAGTGACACGCTTCTTCCAGCGCGGCTGAGTGTCACCGCCACGCGATGCCCGGACCAGCACCCCGGCAGCGGCCCCCGGGCAAGCCGGCACAGCCGCACATTCGTTCACATGCGCGAAAGTACGACTGAATCGACGGTCCGCGGTCGAAGAATCGTTCACATGAACGAAAGTTCGTCTCGTCGGGCAGCCGGTCAGCGCTGAGGCGCCTCGTCTTCGGCGGCTTCTCGGGAGGCGGCTTCACCGTTGCCTCCGGTCTGACTTGCGGGGTCTGGCTCATCACCGGGGCGTACGTCGTCGGACCCTGAGGTCTGAGATGACAGCTGGTCTTCGAGCTTGCGCAACCGATCCTCGTACCAGGCGACAGCGCCGAGACGAACTCTGATCCGCTCGTGTTCGCGCCGAACCTCGTCGAGGACGTTGCGGGCCTCGACGACTTCTTCCGGTGTGCCTGCCACCGGCTGAGAGTGCTGACGCATGTCCTCGAGTCGAGAGTCGAGGGCGGCCACCTGCGGAGCGATGCGGCGCATGTCTTCGGCTGTCCAGAAGTTCTCGTGACCGATCTTGTCGAGGCGCTGACCGAACTCGTCGAGCCGCCGCTCCAACGCCGCCAGCCGATGGTGAAGGTCGGCGACATGCGGACTGACCTGCTCGTCGGCACGCCACCGCATGGCCTTGTCGATGCGACTGACCAGACTCTTGGCAACCGGAACCGTGGAGGGGCGAAGTGGCGACATGGGCAGCTCTTTCGTTGATGGGCCGTCGAGGGAGGTTACGCCAACAGGCGCGCGCGGCCGATGTCGATCCACGACCTCAGCAACCGTCCCTCGGCGGCGATGCGGTGCTCTGGCCCGACAATGCAGACATCACCCCAGGCGTGACGCCAAACCTTTTGATCGGGGTTGTCGAGCATCGAGAACCCCGAGAGCAGCAACTCAGCCTGAGGAAACAAGACGGCGGCGATCCAGGCAGCCATGAGTCCGGTGGTGGCCCACATCGCCTCGTCCCGTGTCGGGAGGCCCAGCGCGTCCGACAGCGGCAAGGTGATCTCGCGGTTGGGCACGGGCAGCAGCCCGAGATCGGCCGGCCACCAATCCGGGTTGACTTCCGGTTCCCAGTGCAACCGGCCGGGCTCGACCATGAGGTAAAGACGTTCGCGATAGCCGGCAAAGGAGAAGGGTGTCGCTCTCAAGCCACGGTTGAGGACGACTACGTCGACCCGGCTGCCCTGCTGCGGCGGCTCATCGGGGCGGTCCAAGATGAAGCTGTTGCAGCGCAGGACAAGGTCGCACGCATCGATGAGTTGCGCACGTTGGGCGCTGGGAGTCAACGGAGCATTCGCCACGACAGCGATCTGGCGCACTTCAGGTCGAGTGGCATAGGCCCGAACCAGATCAGCCAGAACGCCAAGCACGGAAGGTGTCCCGCCGGCGCGAACCTGGTCGCTGATGAGGGTGGTTGTCACTGGCCAACCGTATCCGGTCGCTGGCAAAATCGGTTGTCGGCTTGGCACCTGAGCCGTAGCGTCGCGTCCATTGACCCTGCTGCTGTTCTTGCGGGTTCCAGAGGCTAAGACAGTCAAGAACAGAATTCATCTGGACCTTCGACCTCAGGAGCAGGCCGCTGAGGTCGAACGGTTAGAGAGCTTGGGGGCCTTTACCGTTGATGTCGGACAGGGAGAGGAAACCTGGGTCGTCATGGCAGACCCCGAAGGCAATGAGTTCTGCGGGTCTGGCGAGTTGACCTAGGGTCACAGGGGTGGGGAGTCCCGGCTGGATGACATGGCGCTCGGCGTGGACGGAGGCGCTCTACGGCCGGAGCGGCTTCTACCTGGCCGCGCAGCCGCACGAGCACTTTCGCACCTCCAGCCACGTGTCGCCGTTGTTCGCGACCGCAGTCGTCTCCCTCGTACGACGACTCGGCCTCGACGCCGTCACCGACTACGGCGCCGGCTCCGGTGAGTTGCTCAGCCACCTCCATGACCAAGCGCCCGACCTTCACCTCACCGGCATCGAGCTGCGCCCCCGCCCGCCC
>JACCZJ010000049.1 GCA_013696065.1 Nocardioidaceae bacterium | reverse complement strand
TCGGGTCGAAGACGCTGCGCAACATTGCTGAGATGGCCCGTCTGCGTGGTGCGACGACGGTCATTGTCGGCATCCAGCCTGATGTGGCGTTCGCCATGGTGGAGCTCGGGATGGGTACGGGGTCGGTTTATACCGCCTTGGATCTTGAAGAGGGCTTGGAGTACCTCAACCGCAGCGTGCCGAGTGGGGCAGCCTCGGCTGGTGCCTACATCAGCTCGCGCGAATGACAGCCCTGGATGAGGTGCCAACTGTCAGGAGCTAGGCTCCGTAACGGGAGCCGGCTTCGTCGCCTCCGACGCCGGGGATCAACTGCAGCTCGTGACTACTGAGTGTCGTGGAGCCCGCCTGGCGGCCGAGCTCGCACGTGAGGTGGTCGCTGCCGAGCGAATGATGCGAGTTCTCCGGAACGCCCCTGAGCCTCAAGCCTCGGTGCCCGAGAACGATCTCGAGGACTGACCTCGCGGGTCGCTGACCTGGGACAGTCGGACTGCGTAATATCGGAACTTGGTGAACTCTCGATGCGTGGCGGCTTGAAGTATTGGCTTCGAAGCGCGCTCGGCCCAGTCGACGATTCGCTCAGATATACCTGGGCTGAACTCGACGCAGTCGTTGGCTGGCTCCCAACATCGGCCGGGGTCGAGGGCCGAGAATGACCGCGTCAACCGACGGGGGTGGCGACTCGACGTAGGCGCGTAGGTCTGCTTTGCGAACCAGTCGCGTCCGATCGATCTTGATCGACGGCAGGACGCCGGATGCCAGCAACTCGTAGACCTTGGAACCACCGGGCACCGTCCAGGGCATGATCGCGTTCAGCCTCATCGGACCGAACCCGCCTTCAGGGCCGCGGCGTAGTGCATCTGGTACTTGGCGATCGTGTTGATCTCCCCAGTCTTGTTCGGCAGCCACTGCTTCTCGAAGTACTCCGAGAACGTGATCCGCCCGGCGTTGGGGTCAAGCCAGGTGCCAGAGCGAAGCTTGTGTTCCTCGTCTTGGGCCATCTTGATGGCCTCACGCTTGCTGGTGGACTTCCCCGCTGTCTTAGCGCGTCCCTGCGGGTCTCGGTATCGGCCGCGATAGATCGTCGTGCCGCGCGACTTGTTCTGCTCGACCCAGGCCATCTCAGTTCCCCTGGCCGGGTTCACGCTCAACGATCCCGTCGCTTGCGTCGAGCGACACTCGGGCATCCGGAACGGCAGCGAGCACCGACGTGCGCGAGCGCCAGCCAGCATCTGGGTACGTGTCGCATGACGAGCGGGCCCGCCTGTCACGCCAGACGGCGATCTTCAGTTTCGCGACCAATGGGCGTTCGGTCATGGGCCTTGCTCTCCTGACGATTCCAAGAGGTTTCTGCTCAAAATTGCTCCAAATTCTGCTTTGGAGCGCTTCGAGCGCCTCTTCCAAGGAGAGCCAAACAGCTTCTGACCTGCATCTTTGCGGTGGAGCTGAGGGGACTCGAACCCCTGACCCCCTCCATGCCATGGAGGTGCGCTACCAGCTGCGCCACAGCCCCGCGTGTGCGGAGAGCCTCGGAGGTCAGACCCCGTAAGGCTTGAGCAGTTTAGCCAACCCCTCGATCATCGCGAAATCCAGGTGTCACGGCTGATGCAGTGCCTGGCTCTACATGACGTCGTCGGCCAACTCCAGCGGTTCAGGGAGCGTTTGGGCGTTGTAGTCGACGATCTGCCACCCCCGACCGGCCCGGTCGTCGAGCACGGCCCAGGCGCAGTTCGACATACCGGCCAACAACTCGCTGTGTGATTCGGGGACGCCGAAGAAGGCCAGCGTCCCCATCCGGAGCGCCGCCCCGTGCCCCACCAGGATCCCCGTCTGTCCTTCGTCGAGCGCCGCCACCGCATCGCGCAAGACGGCGAGCATCCGGGCAGCGACCTCTGCTTTGGACTCAGCACCTGGCACCGCCTCCGGCTCCCCGGCCATGAAGCGCTCGAAGAGCTCAGGCATGGCGTCACGGAAATCCTCGAACGTCATGCCCTGGCGAGCACCCACGTCGACTTCCCGCAGCCGCTTGTCGAACACCAGGTCTTGACCCGTGAGCGCGACGAGTTCGGCCGCGGTTTCGCGGGCTCGGGCCAGATCACTCGACCAGATGAAGATCGGTTTATATGCCGCGAGGAACTGCGCCGCCCGGCCCGCCTGAGCAACGCCCAGCTCGTCGAGAGAAATGTCGGCGTGGCCTTGGGCCCGCCCGAGCCGATTCCACGCCGTGCGGCCGTGGCGCCACAGCACCAATCTACGGCGAGTCTCGAAAAGGCGAGCCTCGGCCATCGGCCCCTCAACCACTCGCGTTGCCGACTGACTCAGCGCTGGTCGTCGCACCCGTCGCCATCGCCGAGCCATCCCGTTTGGTCGTTGCGTCGCCGCGTCCGCTGATCACGGTGTCCGGCATCGCGATCGTCGGGCAGTCACGCCAGATGCGCTCGAGGGCATAGAACGCCCGCTCTTCTTCATGCTGGACATGCACCACGATGTCGCCGTAGTCGATGAGCACCCAGCGTCCATCGCGCTCGCCCTCGCGTCGCACGGGCTTGGCGCCGGCGTCACGCAACTTATCCTCGATCTCGTCGACGATCGCTTTCACCTGCCGGTCGTTGGGCGCCGAACACAGCACAAACGCGTCGGTGATGATCAGCTGATCGGAAACGTCGAACGCGATGATGTGGTTGGCGAGCTTGTCGGACGCAGCCTGGGCGGCGACGGTGACGAGTTCGACCGCCCGGTCAGTTGCAGTCATGCAGGTTCACTTTCTCGGGACGACATGGTGAGTGGTTGTCGCGGAGTGCCGGGCTTGGAGGGATACAAGCCGCGTTTCGCGATGTACTGCACGATCCCGTCCGGCACGAGATACCAAACCGGCTCACCGCTGACGGCGCGCTCCCGGCACTCGGTCGACGAGATGGCGAGCGCTGGCACTTCGACGATCGTGACCCGGTCGGCGGGCAGACCTTCCAGGGTGCGGTCGTCGATCGTCGTACCGGGCCTGGTGCAGCCGACGAAGTGCGCGAGCTCAAACACCAAGCGGGCGTCCTGCCACGTCAAGATCTGCGCCAATGCGTCTGCACCGGTGATGAAGAACAATTCGGCGTCGGGTCGGAGGACGCGGATGTCGCGCAGTGTGTCGATCGTGTATGTCGGACCGCCGCGATCGATGTCGACCCTCGACACGGAAAAGCGTGGGTTCGATGCCGTGGCGATGACAGTCATCAGGTAGCGGTCCTCGGCTGGCGACACCTCACGATGCTCCTTTTGCCAGGGTGTGCCGGTCGGGACGAAGATCACCTCATCGAGGTCGTACCACGCCTGCACCTCCGAGGCAGCAACGAGGTGGCCATGATGAATGGGATCAAAGGTCCCACCCATGACGCCGACTCGGTGAGTCCGTCGCTTGATCAACTAAAAGGCTCCATCAGCTGTGCGGCCGGCCCTTGCCGAACATCAGCAGCCCGATAAGCAGCGCGAGCAAGAGCACGAAAGCCACAACTCCGAAGACGAGCGGGTCCGCCGGCAGCTCGCGGAGCTCTTCGGCTGCAACAACAAAGTTCGCTGACATGAGCCAAGGCTATCCGGTCGCCGCCGCCGCTGCGCCGCGCTCTACCGACGAATGCCTCGCCGCGCCGCAAAGTGACCGGCCGCTCCGGATTCTTTCCGGTTCAACCGGCGGCACGTGCCCGCTCGACGGCAGGTAACTGGCCACTCGACGGCAGGTAACTGGCCACTCGACGGGAGGTAACTGGCCACTCGACGGGAGGTAAC
>JACCZJ010000034.1 GCA_013696065.1 Nocardioidaceae bacterium | reverse complement strand
CTCTCAGAGGGATCCACCACCAGACGCTCCTTCGCAAGCTCGGCCTGCTCCCCGTCAACAAGGTTACCCTCAAGAAGAAGGGCGTCAACAAGCCGCGCCGAGCGGAGGGCCGACGCGTCGAGAAGAGCACCCACGTCGAGGACAAGTGGGTGAAGAATGGGGAGGGGATCGAGAAGGTGCTGTCGCTGTTCGCCCGCGGCGGCGCCATCGGCATCGTCGAGCTGTCCGACACCGGCGAACCCTCCTTCACGGAGTTGTCTCGCGTCCGCACCCATCGCACTCAAGACAAGTCAGGTCTGTTCCGCTGGTACAACGATTACCTCCTTCCGGAGAGCTTGGGCGGGAGAGTGGTGACCGTCAGGCTTCACGGCAACGATGAGGACGCCGCCCGTGGGTTCAACAGGACCGAGAACGTGCGCGTCATCCCGCCCTCGGATCCCGACTTCAAGGCGCTCTACGCGCGCAGGAACGACGCCGAGTCGATCAACCGCGCGATCGACGACTCGATGTGGCTGTCGCGCGCCCACAGCGTGGGCCATGCCCGCCAGCACCTGAACCTCATCGGCTACGCGCTTATGGTCAACTCGTTGGCCCTGCTCGAACAGCGGCAGCGAGCAGCGCCACTGGCCGCCTAACGAGGCGTGTCACCCCGGCCCGAATTGGCCCCCTACAAGCACGCCCGATTTCAGGCACAGCGAAGCCCCGGCCCCCGGCAGGCGTCTACGCCGGTCTTCCAGACGTAGAATTGCGTGTTGTCATGTATGAATGCCCTGGTCAGAGGGGTTTTCTACCGGGTTTTCTGCATGCCCCGCCCTCGTAGCTCAGGGGATAGAGCACAGGTTTCCTAAACCTGGTGTCGCAGGTTCGAATCCTGCCGGGGGCACCCTATTAAAAGGGGCTTTAGCTGCATAGATACGTAAATCTGGCAAGTAACACCAGCATCACCTTTGTCGTTTATGTCCGCCGAGGTACGCCCCTGATATGGACGGAGCGTGGACGGAGATGTATCGTTCAGGCATGGCGTCGATTAGGAAACGTGCCTCCGGGGATGGCGGCAAATGGCAAGTTCGCTACGTCGATAAGGATGGCCGCTCCCGGGCCAAGTCGTTCAAGAGAAAGAGCGACGCTCAGCGGTACAAATCCGAGATGGAGGCAGACCTTGCCCGTGGCAACTGGCTTGATCCCGACTACGCCAGAGAGTCATTCGGGGGGGTTGCTATGGCTTGGGCGGACTACAAGCTCCCTCGGCTCAAGCCAACCACTCGGAGCGGCTACGAGGCGCTGCTGCGGGCTCACATACTCCCCGAGTTTGGTTCTATGCCAATCGGCTCAATCCGGCCCCGCCACGTGGAGCACTTCATCACCAAGAAGATCACGGGCGGCTTGAGCCGTTCCCGTACGGCACAGGCTTATCGGCTGCTCGCCCAGATACTTGGCGCTGCCGTAGAAAATGAATACATCCTCAAGTCACCAGCCGCCGGCATCAAGCCGCCGAGGTCAGCCAGACAGGAGATGCACGTCCTCAAGGCTGCGGAAGTCTCCCGGCTCGTATTCGAGACCCCCGCCGAGTATCAAGCCTTGATCCTCACCCTTGCCTACTGCGGGCTCCGTTGGGGTGAAGCCGTGGCACTGAGGCGGGGACGGGTGGACCTGCTCCGCAAGCGGCTCGACGTGCGAGAGAGTGCGTCAGAGGCGGATGGGAGGCTTTACTTCGGCCCGACGAAGACTTATCAAGCTCGCTCCGCCCCCCTTCCGGGCTTCCTCGTAGAAGCCCTCTCCCGACACATGACACCTAACGGAGAGCCTGAGGAGCTTGTCTTTACTTCCTCAAACGGCCAACCGCTCCGAGGAAGTAACTTCCGACCCCGAGTGTGGTTCCCCGCCCTCGAGCGAGCCGAGCTCCCACGAATCAGAATTCACGACTTGAGGCATACCTGCGCCGCTCTCCTGATCGACCTGAAACACTCCCCGAAGTCGATTCAGACCCACCTTGGGCACAGCTCCATTACGGTCACGCTGGACACCTATGGACACCTGTACAAGGAGGAGCAAGACAGAATCGCCGCGAGCTTAGACAAGGTATGGGCCGGGGCGCAGTAGCTCTAACTTCCCGATTCTAAGCCCCTCGGCCCCCATTCTGGCACTTGGGTACCTTCCCGCCATTCTGACGCCTCTACGGGCCTCTCAGAGCGGCTGGAAGGAATTACAGGCTCGTAAGTTACACGCTTGAGATCTAAGTAGACTGGCTGTGCCGGGGGCACGAGATTGGAGGGTGAAAGGGAAGGCGATCAGAGGAACGCCCGGTCGGGTCAGGTCGAGTGAGCGGCTCAGCCAGCATGGTCACGATCGAAAAGAGCGTCGCCGCAGAATGGAACACCGAAGCGACCGAATACAACTATGCAGTCCCACTACTTCTGCGCCTAACGTCAGTCGCTTGTTTTTGGGTTCCCTCTACGAGCCGATTACAGGAGTCTGGCTCGGCGAGCTTGAGGCCGACGACGGGACGATTGCCTTTGTCGTGGGTAGCCGAAAGATCGTGTCAGAGGGTCTAGCAAAGGCGTTGAAGCGCCTGAGTGAGTAGCTTTATCTCTTACGCCGCCTGCGCGGCTTCGGCGCGTCCCTCAGAGCATCCAGGGCCAATATCTGAGTGGCGAGGCTTGGTTCCTCGATCGAGACCGGCAGCGGATGCTCGAAAACCTGGATCTTTAGGTCGCAAGTGCGCACCCTCAGTTCCATTCAGACGCTAGTACTCTCTTGAGTCGTGGAGAGGCTCGGAGTCGGCTTGGGGAACCTCAGCAAGGGCGCCAAGTGGGTTATCGCCACGATAGCCGCAGCTGCCATCAGCGCGCAGTAGTAGGACCGCTGGCGGCCCAAATGATATTTGGAAACGAGCCCCCAAAAGAGGTTAAGAAATCAGAGGTTAAGCAGACGGAAGTGCGGATCTGGCGCCCCACAATCTCTGGGGAATTGAATGACGAACTTCGGGTGCGTTCGAGCGAGAGTGGCAACTGCTCGACTTCCTCGGGGAGCAATCCAAGCAACCCACAAGCACTACGTTGCTTTGGAGAGATCTACGTCCTCGATCCGCTGGCCCTACTCGGGGGGCAAAGTCGTGTGTCCCTGGGATGGTCCGTGGTCGAAGGAGGTCATCGTTCTCACTTTGCCATCCCCACCTAGGGTAAGAGCCGATGCCCCGAACCTAAAGAGGTCTCGCCCGTGGGCGATCGAACTCATCAACAAGTCTAGGTGGCTCGCAATTTCGGGCGGCGCCTGGGGCGCCAATCCAGGCCCAACGGGGCACCCGCCCGCATTCGTGTGTGGTGAAGACGAGACGGACGACGTCGTGTACGAGTTAAACACCGAAGGAAAGCTCTGGACGGCAGCTTTTGCGCGGAAGGGAAGCAGCCAGACGAGAGAGGTTCCCGTTCGGGTCGCCTGGCGGTGACGGCCTTCACCCGTCGCTGATGATGGAGGCCCCCACACGGCTATCTTGCGTGGGAGAGGCCGATGAGCGTAATCGCAGAAGCTGTATTCATAACGTTTTACGGTGACCAATTTGGCCGGGCAGCACATGTCACAGTAACTCGTGGAGCACGGTGGATCGTGCAGGGAGAGTAGGTGCAATCGACCATGAAATAGCGGGCTTGCTCCTCGAGTTCTTAGGGGCCGTAGCGGCGCTCTTGGCCACCTACTTCGCCTGGAAAGCGCTCCAAAGCGCCCAGCGCACGGTCCAGCTGGAACTGGCGAGCCAGCAGGAACGGAACAAGCAACGCAAACTGGATCTTCTAGACCGGCTAATGCTATCCACGTACAAGCTGCAGGAAGTGGACTGCGCCAGACCCTTTGACCGGAAACCGCGTCGAAATTCTCTCAGTCATCGGTCCTTCCTGACCCCTCCGTAGGCCTCGACGCACCTCGACAACGAAGTGGTCCCCGTTTCCGTTGTAACCAAACTGATCGACCTGACGCAGGCGGCGGAACGACCCGGACTGAAGATTGAAGCCGGCGGCTCACTCGTTCAATTTGCCGAGTTCCAGCAGCCTGGAGGAGCGGAAGGCATCGGCATTCTCGCCGCAATGATCATCCTTCTCGCAACATTCGGCTCGGCCCTGGCGATGGGGCTCCCCATCCTCACAGCTCTGTTTGGTATCGGGATTGGACTGTCGTTGGTGCTCCTCGTCGCCAACTTCCTCAGCGTCCCGAACTTCACCCCCCAACTGGCGGCGATGATCGGCATCGGTGTGGGGATCGACTATGCCCTGTTCATCGTGACGCGTTACCGTCAGCACCTCCACGCGGGGCTGGATCCCGAGCAGGCCGTACTCGTTGCCATGAACACGTCGGGTCGCGCCGTCGTGTTCGCGGGAGTTACTGTCGTGATCTCGTTGTTCGGCATCTTGCTAATGGGGTTTGCTTTCGTGGAAGGCGTTGCCGTAGGGGGAGCGGCGACTGTGGCCGTCACCATGCTTGCTTCCATCACGCTGCTGCCCGCGATGCTTGGATTCGTCGGACACAAAATCGACAAGTGGGGAATTCCCTTCCTCCGTCGAAGCGAGACCAACGTCGAGGGCTCGATGTGGTTCCGGTGGAGCACTGATTCAGCGCAGACCGCTGACTCCTCTCATCGTCGGCTCGTTGTTGATGATCATCCTTGCCCTGCCCCTGTTCTCGATCCGCCTCGGCTTTCCGGACGCGGGCACAAACGACACCGACAGGTCGAGCCGGCGTGCCTACGACCTTCTCGTCGAGGGGTTCGGACCCGGATTCAACGGCCCGCTCCTTCTTGCTGCCGAGACTAATCAGGCGCAGGATCTGCAAACGCTGAGTTCCTTGAGCGGCCAGCTTGCGGACGTGCCCGGCGTTGCGGCAAGCCCGCCGATTCCAAGCGAGACAGGCGATGCCGCGATCATCCAAGTCTTCCCGACCACGTCGCCGCAGGACCAGAAGACCGAAGAGCTCGTCAACCGTTTACGCGATCAAGTGATCCCTGAAACGCTGGCAGGATCCGATGTACACGTCTTCGTGGGCGGCCAGACCGCAGCGGCGATCGACTTTGCCCAAGTCAATGCCCAGCGGCTCCCCGTCCTGATAGGTGTCGTTATTGCACTCGCATTCCTGCTACTCGTTGTTGTCTTCCATTCGGTCGTCGTGCCGCTGAAGGCCGCCGTTATGAACCTGCTATCGATCGGGGCGGCCTACGGGGCCATCGTTGCAATCTTCCAGTGGGGTTGGGGCAAGGGTTTCCTGGGCGTCCATGGGACCGGACCCATCGACGCCTGGGTACCCATGATGCTCTTCACGATCCTCTTCGGTCTGTCGATGGACTACGAGATCTTCCTCTTGTCTCGAGTCCGGGAGGAGTACGTCCGCACCGGAAACAACGCCCTTGCTGTGGCGAACGGTCTGGCTCACACCGCTCGAGTGATCACCGCGGCCGCAGCCATCATGGTTACGGTTTTCCTTTCGTTCGTGTTCGGTTTCGGCGAACGCTCGATCAAGCTCTTCGGGATGGGCCTCGCCGTGGCTGTTTTCGTAGACGCGACGATCGTGCGCATGGTGCTCGTGCCCTCGACCATGGAGCTGCTCGGCGACGCCAACTGGTGGTTGCCAAGGTGGATCGCACGGATCCTTCCCAAGGTCGAGATCGAGGGGGAGGATGAGGTCATCCGCCACGTCCTGGAAGAGGCGCCCTTAGGGGAACGGGTCGAATCCGAGAAGGTGTGAGCGCCGTCCCATCGCGAGTAAGGGCAAATCAGCCGCCTTTCACCCACTCGGCGATGGACGGTGAGCGACGGGGGCCGATAGCTCGCTCAATCGGGCGCCGAGCGGACCGTTGCCGACGCCGAGCTCGTCCATGAGGGCCCGCGCCCTGTCGATGTCTCCTGCCTCCAGGCTGCACCGGGCCTCCTCGTACGGGAGCTCGAGGGCTCCGTAGAGCTCTGCCGCGTTGCGAAAGAGGTTTGCATCACTGGCCAGCCAGGCTTCGGTCTCCAGCCGCCGGCAGTTGTTCGCCGCGGGCGATTCCGCCGCACTCAACCTCTCCCACAGGCCAGCGACCTGCTGTTTGTCGAGGATGCGCGCTCCTGCGGTGAGCACTGCGAACGCGGTCTCGGCGGCACCGCCGGTCTCTTGGGTGATCTCAACCGCCTCGAGCATCGCTTGGCGAGCGGCTGCGAAGTTGCGCAGCGCCTCCTGTAGGTCGGCCTCGGCGACCAGCACCGGTGCGAGGAAATCGTCGCCTCCCAGTCGGCGAGCCAAAGGGAGAATCTCGTCGAGCACGGTGCGGGCTTCGGGGTATCGACCGGTACGGATCAGGATCTCGGATAGCACGCTGCCGGCGTTCACCACGCCGGGGACTCCCACCAACGACCGCTCCAAAGACAACATCTCGCGGCAGATGAGCTCTGCATGCTGATAATCGCCGAACTCGACTGACATTCGCGCCTCGTTTGCGGCAACGAACCACGCGAAGGATTGCGCACCCATCTTGCGAAGGTATTGCCGGCCCTCGCGACAGAGCTCCACCCCCTCACGGTTGCGCGACAGCCAGTAGAGGCTTTCGGGAAGGTTCACGTAGCCTCGGCCGATGGCCTCGAGATCCCCGGACTCCTTCCCCAGCTCGAGTGCTTCCCGAATCAGGTCGACGCCCTTGACGTCTCCGGCGCGCGCGCGACAGCAGCCCAAGGTGTTCAGGAGATGAGAGCGCGCTGCCTTCAGATGGACCTGTTGTTCCAGGTCGAGCCCCTTGGAGGCGAGCTTCGCTCCCTCGTTCATGTTTCCCACCAGCATGTGCAGGGTCGACAGCCAGACATATGACCACAGGATCTCCTCGGATGGGCCTTCCGGCTCGAGGAGTGAGATGGCTCGCCGGAGCACCTCGGCGGCGCGTTCGGTCTCGGCGACCACCCAGTAAACGCGCCCGAGGCGCGCGAGCGCCGCTCCTGCCTTCTTGACGTTTCCGAGCGCCCGCCAGGCCGCTTCAGCTTCGATGAGCACGGTCTTCGCCAGGGGGTCGTCGCCCGCGAAATGCGAGACGCGTCCAAGCTTCAAAAGGAGCTCGGCGCGGCCCTCGGGGTCGCCCTCACCCCAGATGGCGAGGGCGCTCTGATAACGCGTCTTCGCCTCGTCGAAGCCCATCCGCTCCGCCGCCGCATCTCCGGCCGCCACCGCGTAGAAACGCGCCTTGTCGAGCATCTCCGCATGCGCAAAATGGTCGGCGAGGAGCTCGAGGACCGTGAGATCCCCCTCCGCTTGGGGCTCCAGGGCCTCTGCGACTTTGCGATGAAGGTCTCGCCGCTGGCGGATCAGCAGGGTGTCGTACGCCACTTCCCGGATGAGCGCGTGCTTGAAGCTCCACTGATCAGGCCCCTGAGCGACCAGTATCTGAGCGCGCACGAGCTCGTCGAGAGATCCGGAAAGATCGCCGTCGCCCACGATCGCCTCGATGAGCTGGGTGGAGAAAGTCCGGCCGAGAACGGCGGCTTGCTGCAACACCGTCTTCTCTCCGGGCGCCAGACGGTCGATGCGAGCGAGGATCGTGCCTTGGACGGTGTCGGGAATGTCGACGTCGACCTTGGCAAGCACCGCCCGAGAGTCGACGACCGCCAGGGATCCCAGCTCGAGCAAGGCCTGGAGCAGTTCCTCGATGAAGAAGGGGTTGCCCTCCGCGCGCGACGCGACGATTCGTTCCAGATCGGAAGGGAGCTCGCTGACGCCGAGGAAGCCGCACGCCAGAGCGACGCTCTCCTCTGGCGACAACAGCTCGAGTCTGATCCCGGTGCGGCTCGCACGGAGTGTGGTTCTCTCCACCTGTTCAAAGCCGGGGCGGTAGGCAAGAACGAGCATCAACGGCGCTCCGCTCAGCCTTTCGAGGAGGAAGCCGAGCAGCTCGAGCGAGGACCTGTCGGCCCAGTGAACGTCGTCGAGCGCGATGAACGCGGCCTTGCCGCCGAGCGCGGTGATTAGGAACTGCCAGACACCGGCGAAGACCTGCCGTTTTTGCTGTTCGTCGGCCATGCGCACTCCCGGAGGGGCGCCGGCAAGCCCAAGGAAAGCGCCCAGGAGCAAGGCGATCTCGTCGCCGATGCCGATGGACGCGGCGACCTGCTTCAGCTCGTCGACGTCCCGCGGCATGGATCCCAGCAGGGCGGCGATGACGTCCATGAACGGGCCGAAGGCGCGGTCGGAGTCGCACGTGACCCGGATGTCGGTCCCCGCGCGCCGGGGAAGCTCCGCGACGAGCCGAGACTTGCCGACGCCAGGCTCGCCGACCACGCTGATGACATGGGTGTTTCCCTTTTCCGCGCTCGACCACAGCAGCTCGAGCAACGCCAACTCTTGACCGCGCCCGACGAAGGGCGCTTGTTTGCGTCCGGTGCCTCGGCGCGGGCCGAGGACGCGATAGGCGCCGACGCGCTGCTCGCGGCCCTTGACCTCGAGCAGACCGACGTGCTCGGTTTCGAATCTCTCTCGTACGCGCCGCCACACGTTGTCGGCGATCAAGATTTGACCCCGGTCCGCGGCCTGCTGGAGGCGAGCGGCCGTGTTGACCGAGTCGCCCATGACTCCGATGGGACTCCCGTCGCCCTTCGCGCCCGATACGACCAGCCCGCTGTTTATCCCTACCCGAAGCTGAAGCGGCGAAGAACTCGACGACGATCGCCGCTCAACCGTCTCGAGCATCTTCAGAGCGGTCTCGACGGCTCGATCGGGATCGTCTTCATGAGCCACGGGCGCGCCGAAGATGGCAACGATCGCGTCGCCGATGAACTTTTCGACGACGCCTTCACGCGCCTTCACCTCGTTGGTGAGCTCGGAGAAGGTCTCGCTCATCAAATTGCGTAGCTCCTCGGGGTCGAGGAACTCCGCCAGCGTCGAGAACCCGACGAGATCGGCGAAGAGGACGGTGACGCGGCGACGCTCGCTGGGAGCCTGCGGTGGTCGAGCCGGGGCGACCGCGGAGTCGTCCACGCGATGACCGCACGTCCCGCAGAACTTGAAACCCGGGGGTATCTCGGAGTCACACTCAGGACAGCTCTGAAGGAGACCGGAGCCGCATGAGCCGCAGAATCGGAAACCTTCGGGATTGTCGAAACCGCAGATCGGACACTCCATGAAGGCATTTAAGCACACGCCCAACCGCGCGCGGCGCAGAGGGGCGTTGGGGCGACAATGCCCCGGTGACGCTCGGATCGCGCCGCGCGTGCAGGGCGACGCGCATCGGGGCGTCTGCGAGACCTGGGTGGTAAGAACGCTTCCGTGACTGCATAAGAGCTCTTTAACGCGTCAAGGGTCCCTATGATCGCTTGGAGCTACCTAACCCCCCTCGGGCCGAGCCGCTTTTGACCTTGGGCATGGCGGTCGTCGGAGTCTCCTATTACATGTGGTCGGTCATCTTTCCGAGATCGGGGCAATTACGTCTATCAGTCGCGCGCCGTTGGGGCGGGCGTGGCGTTCGCGACGACGTTTGGCTTTGGCCGACAAGACGTTTGGGCACGCCTTTCAGGGAGCAATCGCCTACAACCAACAGTTGAGGCTCAAGGCGACGACGCAGGTCACTCCTTACTTCACCCCTCTGGCCGGCTCCTGACGAACAACGTCCTGCTGACGCTTCTGATCGTCGCGGCGTTCGTCGCGTGGATCTACTTCTGGGTTCCCGCCGAGCTGATCTACGCCGAGCGAACGACGATTGCGTGGTCCTTTGACCGCCTCGCTCCCGAAAAGCTTGGTTATGTGAGCCCCCGCTTCCACACGCCGACGTGGCGATCCTGATCACGGTTGTGCTGTCTCTTTCTTCATGTGGGTAATTGCCTTCACGACCTACGGCACTCTGGTCCTGATCTACGGGATCTTGATTTGCTGGGGCATCACAATGCTTGCCGGGATCGTCTTTCCCTGGACCCGCCGCGACATGTTCGAGCGGAGCGCGGTCGCGCGCTGGCGCATCGCCGGTATTCCGGCGATGAGCGTCTTCTGCGCGCTCTCCGCTGCGTTTTTCGCGTGGGCCTTCTACCTGCTGTGGAACGACCCCATCGCGGCGGGTCACGATGCCATCGACATCTGGCCGGTCGTCGCGCTGTTTGTGGCGGGCGTAGTCTGGTACCTCGCCATCCGAGCCTAAAGTAGCCGGCTGCAGGGTGCGGCTTATCTGGTTGCATCACGCTCCTCCTCACGGTGCTCGGTGCCGATCGCGCTCGATAGCGAAAAGCGGCCAGCTAGTACTGCGCGAAGGGCAACCATCCCAAATTGAGGGCCGAACGACTCTAGGTGGGTGTACCGGTTCGGGGAAAGCCGACCACGAGGCTCGTCCTGGTACTGAAGTAGGTCATCGTGCAAGCGACACTCTTCGAACAAAGACGCCCATGGACTCCTCGGTGTCCTCAGGCGTGAGCATGAAGGCTCCCACCCGCTCTCCGTCGTGGAGTCGGAGGTTGATCCCCGGCTCGCACTCTGCGAGGCGGTCTGGGTCGGGATCGTGGGCTAGCAGCACTTCACGAATCGGCCGAAGCCGGTTGAGGGCAAAGGCATCCCAGTTTTCAGCCATGAGCATGTTCACTCGTCGGCCTCCATGATTCGGTTCCAGCGATCAATAAGTGCGCGGCCTCGGTCGAGCAGCGCCTGTGATTCGGCTTGGCGTCTGCAAGGAACGCCGCAGTAGGTGCGAGGTCTGCCCCCCACATAGGGTGGGAGGGAGTTCCCACAAATCGGGCACTTTCGCCCGTGTTGTGGGGGGTTTTGGAATGCGCCAGACCCTTTGACCGGAATCTCCTGCGAAATTCTCTCAACCATCAGCCTCTCCTGACCGCCCTCCATAGGCTTCCATTCTCCGTCGCCTCTTCGCTTCCTGCATCCCTTGCTTGCGCGCCTCGATGATGGCGGTGTGGCGTCGGGAGAAATTGCCTCGTCACTCTGACTGCCACGACGA